>CAZUZJ010000020.1:0-16950 GCA_964624225.1 uncultured Desulfobulbia bacterium
GTGCAGGGCTATTTCGTGACCCAGGCCCTGCCTGCCGCCGAGCTCGCACAAATGCTGTTCCATGGCACCCCACTCCGCGAGGTGGCGGACCTCTTCGGTCTGGCGCCGGTCAACCACAATCCCTTCATGAACAACATCGCCCAGCTGGTGGAGTGTGTCCATGTGGTCAGTGATGCCATTGGCCTGATCGACGAGCTGCTGGCCAGCGGCTGGGGAGAGTCGCGCCAGCCGGTGACGCCGCGGGCCGGGCGCGGAGTGGCGGCGGTGGAGGTGCCGCGCGGCATTCTCTACCACTGCTACGAATTTGATGGGAATGGAAGGATCACGAAGGCGGACTGCGTCATTCCAACCAGCCAGAACAACGCCAATATCCATTACGACCTGATCGAACTCGCCCGGCAACTGGCCGGTCAAGGCAAAAAGGACAGCGAGATTCAGCTGCTCGCCGAAATGCTGGTGCGGGCTTATGACCCGTGCATCTCCTGTTCAGTCCATTGACAGGGTGACGTTGACCTGCCGCTCGGCGAGTCGCCCGGCGAGATCCTCCACCGCGGCCAGCAGGTCTGCCGGCAGACACAGATGCACCGTCACCCGATCCATATCCGGTTGCCAGCGAGAGGACACGCTGACCGCATGATCAGCCGCCCAGGCCAGCAGCTGCTCTTCCACCGCCGGCCAGTCAACCGCCCGCGCCTCGGTATCCCGTTCCATCAGGAGAAGGGCCCGCTGGCCCGGCGGGCAATCAGTTGACCAGCAGTTTATTGATGTACTCCTTGTACTGATTGAGGGCCCGACCGTACTGATCCTGCAATTCCACCCTGATCCGCTGCCATTCCTCGGCAAACTTCGGGTGCTGGGCGGGTTGCAGCTTCATCTTCATCCCGGTCTGCTGGGCCAGGGTCTTTTCCATCATGGCCATCTGCTGGGCAAACTGGTCTTCCAGCTGCTTTTTGAGCTGCTCCTGGTGAGACTGGTAGCGTTCCAGAATGGATTTCATCTCCGGGAAGACCGGGGCCAGCTCCGCCACTCCCCGGGCGAGCGCCATCAACCCCTCCATGGCCTTTTCCGCCTGGGCCAGCTCCTCGCCGTGCCGGGGCAGGAGGATATTGCGCAACAGGGCGGCAACCATGCCCCGTTTGCAATGAAGTGCCTCCGGCCCCCCGGTCGGGGCGAGGAGATCGACAGACTCGCCGCGCATGAAGGCTGCGGCCAGCCGCATCCCCTCCTTTTCCTTTTCCTCACCGCTGACGCGGCCCGAAGAGGCCTCCGCCTCCATGCGCGCCGCCCGCTCCAGCACCATTTCCAGGGTACTTCGTATTTCCGCCATCGTTCTCATCCATCTCGACAAAAAGGTGAATAGAATTGGTATCACAACCTGTCTGCGCCAGTTTATCCGATTCCGCTGGATTTTCCTTGTTTATTTTTTCATGGGTACGCCAGCTGCCACTGCACCGCACAGCAGCGATGCTATAAAAAAAGCTCCGCATGGCTGTGCCATTTTTTTCTGGAGGCGAACGGCCTGTTAAGGTATTTTCCAACAACGATACGCCCGTTGAAATCGTAAAAAGCGACGATTTCGACGGGCGCTCTATGGAACTCGTTGTTTTCACTTTTCCGCCCGCCATGGTTTGCGGGTTTTTCGAGACCATCACGTTTCACTTTCTGCCACCCGCAGCCTTCCCTGCTAAGGATTTGTATGAACATGTCACGACCCATACCGCCGGCCGCCCACCCGCTCTTTTTCCTTTTTTATCTTCTGGCAGCAGCACTCCCCGCCCTGGCCGGAGAAAAAGACGTCTCCGTCGTCCTGCGCGAGGAGCCCCTGCTCCAGGCCATCCGCGCCACCTTGCCGATTCCGATTGAAACGGAAAGTCCCCATATCTCCGGCGATATCTTTGTCGAATCCCTGGAGCGGCTGGAGCTCAAAGAAAAATCGATCTTCCTGGGCGGAGTGGTGGCCAGCCGCAATCTGGTGATGAAAACAGAATTCGGCGGGCAGGACTTCACCATGAAGCTCGGCAGCATGCGGGTACCGGTGACCTGCGAGCTTTTTCTCCGCTTTGATCGACAAGGGAAAAAAATCTATTTCACCCCGCGTTTCCCGAAAGCCACGGCCCCGGAGGCCGACAGCTCGGCCGAGGTGCTGCTGCCGCTGCTCACCGCCTTCGGCGGTTCGGAATACCAGGTGGAGTTCGATTCCATCCAGCCCTATCTTGCCACCGCCGCAGCCAAACCGCTGCCCCGGCCCATGGAACCGATCGATCTCCTCACCGGTCAGGGATTGATGGTGGTGAAGATGCGGCCCCGCAGCCAGTCAGATAATGAATCGCTGCCGTAATTGACAAAACAGATGCCCTGTTTTAGAATGGGAAGAATATGACAGGAGGAAAACAGGTGGATGTTCAAGCAGAGACAAAAAAACGCGATCACGCGGCCCACAAAAAATGCATGCGGATCAGTTGCCCGAACTGCGGGAACGACCACGATTTCATCGAAGTTGCCGACGGAGTGATTCTCACCACCCACTATATCCAAAACAGTGATTGCAGCTTCAGTCAGGATGGCGATGAATCGCAGATCCTCGGTGAAATCCGCTTTTACTGTGGTGAATGCAATACCGACCTGACCCGTTTCCATCAGCGCTTTCTGGAAATGCTCTTTTGATGCGGCCTGGCCCTCGCCCACGAATCCTCACCTGCAATCATGACATCCGCCGGGAATTTGCCGCACTGCGGGCCGGCGACATCTGCCTCGGCCGCCTCCGCCTACGAGCCAGCGAGGAGCCCATCCTCGTTGATCTGCTGGAACGCGGCGTCATCCTCTTTCCCTCGGCCCTGAGCCAGCTTCTCTGCCGTTCCAAGACCATGCAGGCCCGGGTCTATGGCCGGGACATGCTGCCCCACACCCTGGCCGTTCATGATCAACATGACATGCTGGCAGCGGTGAACCACTACCAGCGGCAGAGAATTACCGGGGTGGTGACCAAGCATGACCGCAAGAACGCCGGCATGGGCATCCTGCTCTGGCGGGATGTGGAGGAGGTTTTCAGCCACAGCTCCCTGGGATCCCTGCCTTTTCCTTTTGTCCTGCAACCCTTTGTCGAAAACAGCAGTGATATCCGCGTCGTCATCCTCGGCGAGTACTGTGAGTCTTACCAACGCTGCAATCCGGACAATTTCCGGAACAACCTCCACTGCGGCGGCAAAAGCACCCCATGCGAGCTGGGCGAAGAGCAACGCGCCCTCTGTCTGCGGGTCATGGAACGGGGAAAGTTTCCCTATGCCCATCTTGATCTGATGGTGCTGCCCGGCGGCGCAACGTATCTCGCCGAGATCAATCTGCGAGGTGGGATCAGGGGGGCGCAAATCAGCCCGGCGCAGTATCAAAAACAGGTGGAAGAGATCCACCAGCGCTTTCTCGAGGCCGTTACAGGAGGAAATACTGACGTGGGGTGAAGGGACGCGGACGGCTGGTCGTCAGCGCGGCAGAAGGTGACAAAAAAAAGGAAGGCGAGCAGTGGCTTCGCCTTCCTTTTTTTGTACAGCAGACAGATGCTATCCGTTCACAGCAGAATCATACACAGCCGGTCGGTTTCGGCAGACCAGCCATTTTACAGGCTCCCTTGCCAGGTCCCGAGGGGAACAGCTCGTAAATTCTCTTCAGCGGATAACCGGTGGTCTTGGAGAGAATACGAACCATCGGAGCGATACCGTTTTTCTTGTAGTAGTCCTGCAGAGCATTGATAACCTTCCAGTGCTCGTCATTCAGCTCGGTGATACCCTCGAGGCTCTTGACGTACTCGACCCAGCCTTCGTTCCACTCTTCCATGCCTTTGGTCAGGAAGCCGTCCTCATCTACCTCGTAGCTATTTCCCGCATGCTCAATAGTCGCCATTTTATTCCTCCTTTTGAAGATTTACTTATTTGCTTAACAACACACTTTTAAGCAAGGTGGACTATCCTCCACTGATAAATGATGCTTCTTAATCGAAGACGTCCTGTTTGTCAAGCAGGCAAACAACGATTTTTTATTTTTATGTATGAGTATTCATTCATTCTGATGCAACCCATCGTGAACCAATGATTTTTGTTGATTTTTCCGCAAAAACGGCGCGAAGGGGTTAGCGGATCTTTTCGTAATAGTCGCGGAGATCGCGGCCGAGAAAGGCGCGTATTTTCTTGAGATTAGCGCCATGACCTGGTCCGAGATCGGCAAGCCGGGCCTGACTCAGCAGCTTTGCCACCTTTTTTTCCACCTTGCGCCAGAGTCCCTTTTTATAGGGCGTGTCGAGGGCAACCAGGCGGCTCGGATCAATCAGGCATTCTTTCACCAGCCGCGGAAAACGAAAACGGCTTACCCAGAGCCAGCAAAAAAGGCAAACCACGGCCACGCCGGCCAGCGGCGCGACGAGACGACCAGAAGTGAAGGAGCCATCCATCAGGGAGCTCACCAGCGTTTGCTGCGGCACGCCGATGCTGCTCTTGAGGAGAAAGTCGGTCAGCAGAAAGGCGGCAAGGGCGCCAATCAGGCCGATTTTCGTCTGCTCGGCGACCATCGCCCGGCCAAGCCGGGAAAAACCGGTCATCGCTTCACAGAGCAGCTGGAGCTCGTTGACCTGCCGGTCGATGTCCTGCAGGATGTGGTTGACCCGAAAACCCGGGGCGGACAGGATCTTCTTTTTCAGTATTTCCCGCTCCTCCTGCCAGACGGAGAGCATTTCCGACGGTCTGGCAACGGACGGGGAATAGGTCAGATATATGCGCGGGATATCCTTGCGGCCGGTCATCTGCGAGAGGTTCCAGCAGAGGGTGCCATAGGAGCGGATCAGATCAGGCAGGTTATCGCACTCATCGATACGGCTCATCACAAAGACAATCCGGTCTTCACCCGCGCTTTCCGGCAGAGTGGTGCGGATGGCGGCATAGGTTTCACTGATGGTGCCCGCCTTGTGGGGATCAAACATGAGAACCACGAGATCCGCGAGTTTCGCGAACTCACCGAGCACCGCCAGATAATCGTAGCCCCGATCCTTTTCCGTCACCGCGTCGAGCATGCCGGGGCTGTCGATGATCGCCATATTGGCGAGAAAGGGTTCATCCACCTTTTTCAACCGGAAATGGGCGATGAACTGTTCACCAAAGGACTTGAAGCGGGCAAAGGGCAACACGTCGTCGTTGACCAGGGTCGCTCCGGGGACGAGCGGCTCCCCATCTTCGCGGCCGTGGGCAGTGATGATGGTGAACGAATCGTCGGTGGGCGCCTGACCGGTACGCTGCAGATCGCGGCCAATGATCTCGTTGATCAGGGTGGATTTGCCGGAGGAATAATTACCGATGATCAGCACCATCGGCTTCCATTTAAGAATCGACTCCAGGTCGCCGTAGTCGAGGCCATAGCGGTTGAAAAGGGGAAGCAGGCGGGTGCGGACCTGCTCGTGCAGTTCAGCCTGAAGTTTTTTCTCGTCCATGGCGCTCATCTGTCCGTGTCTGATGAAAAATTCGTGGAAAGCCCCGACCCTCTCAGCACGAGAGCAGGGAGACTCCGCATCCGGTTGCTCCAACCTTTACCAGAAACAGTGGGGAAAAACAGTGAAAATATGATGGTCGCGAAAAATCCGCAAACCATGGCAGGCGGGAAAGAGAAAACAGCGAGTTATAAAACAGGGGCCGTCGGAATCGTGGCTTTTTGCGCTTTCGACACAATCTCAGGGATGGACCAATCAGCCGACGCGCACCTCATCGGACAGCTCGTTGACATCATCCGATCGCGCCGGAAAGTGACTGGCGAGAACCGCACCAACCCGGTCAATCTCTTGGCAGAGAAGCTCTGCGGCCCGCCCGTCCCTGATGCCGCCGGCCACTGCCGAGGCGTATTCCTGCAGGGTTTCCCGGCTGACTTTGGTGTAAATTCCCTGATCAGCCAACACCCACACCCGATGCTCAAAAAGCGAGATAAAAAAGAGTACGCCGCTGGCATCGCGGGTCTTATAAAGCCCCTGTTCATAAAAGGCAAGAAGGGCGCGCTGCCGCACCCGTTCTTCCATCCGGGTTCCCGGAGTAAAAAATCGTTTCACGCCCGGCAGAAGTCCTGCCAGCCAGCCGAACAACAGACTGGCGAGCAGAGCCAGGGGCAGAAAGATCCACAGGGAATCACCCCACCACAACTCCGTGACAACAAGCCCGGTCAGGGCGCCGGGAACAATCCCCGCAAACAACCGACCTTCAGGATAATCATCGCTGCCATCGACCACCATGACCGCGATCTCGCCGGCGGTTTTCTCCTCCACCCGGCGCACCGCCGCAACAATCAGCTCGTTGTCCGCTGCCGAAAAAAAAGTTTCCGCCTGCATCACCATCCTCCGGACGCCCCGCCCCCACCAAACCCACCGCCGCCGAAACCGCGAAACCCTTGGCCACCACCACCATATCTTCTTCCCGGGCCGCCGCCATATGAGACAATGCCGCCACGCAGCATGCCGCGGGCGACTAAGGGCAGCAGCCAGCCGGCCAGGGCGCCGAAGGGGGCAAGAACAAGGCCGGTCACCGGCAGCAGCCCGAGGAGAAAGGCCAACGGAAAAAGCAGAGCACCGACCGCCGCGCCGAGCGGTCGCCAGAGATTGCCGAGAAAGGCGGTAAGGAAAAAGCCACTGACAAACAACTTTAACAAGGGTGGTGGCTCTTCGTCACGCTCGCCCTTCCCCCGCCTCGTCTCACCAGTAAATTCGCCGCGGGTGGCCTGGATGATCGCCGCTACCCCGGCCTCGAACCCCTCGTCAAACCTGCCGGCCGTAAAGCGCGGCCGGATCACATGGTCAATGATCCGACCGCTGAGCAGATCGGTCAACACCGGCTCCAGACCCCGTCCCACCTCGATGCGGACGCTGCGTTCGTCGCGGGCCACCAGGAGCAGCACGCCGTTGTCACGGCCCTGCTGTCCAACCTGCCAGCGGTCAACCGTGCGGATACTGAACTCCTCCAGGGCTCCCCCCTGTAAGGATGGGATGGTCAGCACCGCCACCTGGGTGGAATCGGTCAGCTCAAAGGAGTGCAGGACCCGCTCCAGGCGCGCCTCCGTTTCCGGTGCGATCATGTCGGCATAGTCGTTGACATAGCCGCGGTAGGGCGGCACCTCCAGGGCCAGGACGCAGGGGACGCCGGCGCCGAAAAACAGGCCGAGCAGCACCAGCAGAACAGCCTGCCAGACCGGACGCATTGCCCCTGCCATGGCAATCAGAAGGCGACCTTCGGCGCCGCCTCCACCCCGGCCGCGGCCTTGAATGGTTCGCGCCTGGGCAGCTTCAGAAGCAACGTGTTGGTCAGGTTGCTCGGGAAGGCGCGGATCGAGGTGTTGAAGACCCGCACCGCATCGTTGTAGCGCACCCGGGCGACATTGATCCGGTTTTCCGTGCCTTCGAGCTGATGCTGAAGATCGAGAAAGTTCTGGTTAGCCTTCAGATCAGGGTACCGCTCGACCACCACCAGCAGCCGGGAGAGGGCGGAGGTCAGTCCGCCCTGGGCCTGCTGAAAACGGGCGAACATCTCCGGATCATTGACCCCGTCGCGACCAGGCGGCACGCTGCCCACCGCAGCCCGGGCCTCGGTGATCGCGGTCAGTGTTTCCTGTTCATGGGTCGCATATCCCTTGACCACCTCGACCAGGTTGGGGATGAGATCAGCCCGCCGCTGGTAAGCGGCCTCGACGTCAGCCCAGGCGGCAATGACCGCCTCGTCGTTTTCCTGAATGGTATTGTATCCGCAGCCGGACAGAGCCAAACCCGCCAGCAGGCAAAGAAAAAGCATGATCCGCTGTTTCATCTCATCAGTTCTCCTCATTATTGTTTCAAATGGTCACGGCAAAAACGCCCGGTATTTCCTGACAAAATCCACCGGGTGATAGCTGAGTTTCGCCTGCCGGAGTCCTTCGTCGCCCAGATCCTGTTCCCGGTTGATCGTTTCATACAGTTCGGGCAGAATGGCGGCAAAGGCCTGATTGACGAACTGCCACAGTCCTTTGTAATTGGCCACCGCCTTTTCAAAATGGATGGCAAAACTCCGGCCGCCCATCAACTCCTCACCAAGGGAGTAGGCAACCGGGTCACCGGCCACATAATAGATGCCGCCGCACAACTGCAGTTCTTCCGATTTTTCCAGACCCTCACGGGCAGCCAGGTAGTCACCGTCATCTTCGCGGCCGATCCGCCACTGATCAAGGATACGGAGGGCATCGGGCTTGTATTCCTCGAGCAGCGGCCGCCCCTCGTATTCATGGGAACTCAAGAAGGCCCTGATCAGATTCCGTTTCTTGTGCAGTTTCCGGCCGCTCAGCTCGGCCAGATCCTGCCGGCGGTAGAGGGAATCGAAATTGTCGCGATCCTCACTGATCCGGTAGTCTGCCTGCCGCAGGATTTCCGCCTGCGACGCCGAAACGCACTTCATCTGGCCAAAGGTGGCAAACAGCCCGGAGAGGGTCGCCGGATCAGGCAGGCCGAAGGGCAGCATGAAAAACTGCTCCCCGTTGTCAACCCCGCTGAACAGCACCGTGCCGTCCGCCAGCCGGCAGACCCGGTAGCCATGGGCCTGACGGAAGAGGTAGAGATTGGCAAAGGTGAACTCGGAGATGCCCTCCGTCAGTCCCCGGAAAAGGGGATGGAGTTGCTCGCGCATCTCCAGGCCAAGCTCGGCCTGTTCAGGAAACAGCGGTATCATGACACGCTCCTGCACCAATGACGGCATGTTCGATGCGCTGCCGCCACCGGCAGGTCGGCCGCACCCGTATCTGATCCCGTCGCATTATTTTTTCCTCATTGACAAAAAAGACCAAGCTCGTCGCCCGCCCGGTCAAGGCAATCGATCAGGGTCATCTTTCCGGCGACATCGAGTTCAGCTCCCCGGCGGATCATCCGCTCCAGGGTTTGCTCCCATCGTTCCCGGCTTTTGCGGCCCAGTCGCTCACAGACCCTGCCCCGGTCATGACAGCCAAGGCAGCGCACCTCCAGGATCCCGGTACAGGTGGTGGGACTCTTCCCATTGCCGGCGCAAGACACCAGCGCCAAGCCACCCAGGGCACCGATCAGCACCAGGAGCGGTTTCATCTGCTTTGCCGGCTCCGACCGATGGTGATCAGCGGCGAGAGATCGCCGGTCAGACAGCGGCCGCCGGCCGGGGTGACGACAAAGGTGTTTTCCACCCCCACCATGCCGATGCCGGGCAGGCCGATTTTCGGCTCCACCGCCAGCACCATGCTCTCCTCAAGTGGCAGGTCGAATCCCCTGGCCAGCACCGGATATTCGTCAACGGCCAAACCGATGCCATGGCCGACAAAGGACACCCGGTTGGCCGACAATCCCATGAAACCATCCGCCCAACCGCTCTTTTCCGCCCGCTGCCGGCACTCGTCCCAGATTCGGGCCGGGATGGCGCCGGGCCTGAGCTGCTCGGCAACCCGTTGCTGCAGATCCATGCAGAAATCCTGGGCCGCCCGGACCGGATCCGGAATCTTTTTCCCCAGCCAGTACACCTGGGTTTTATCGGTCTGGTAACCTTCGAAAGAAAAACCGACATCGATGGTCAAGGCCTCGCCGGCCCGCCACTTTCTGGCAGCCGAACCCAGGTGGGGAGTGGCGGGGTGGACGCCGCGCAGGCCTACCGGGCCATTGAAGACACTTGGGTAATTGCCGCTGTCGCCGGCGGCAATGTGACCGAGAAACACCTCTTCTCCGTGATTCGCCATCCGTAAAATCCCATGATGCCCCTGTTCGAGCATGAGGGCAAAAAGGAGGTGGCCGATTGCCAGTTCGCTCTGCCCCTCCGCCAGCAGGGGCGGCAGCAGTGCCGACAGGCAGCGGCCATGGCGCTTCCCTGCCGCGGCAAGCCGTTCCAGTTCCCAGGCGGATTTAACCGCCCGAACCATGGCCAGGACAGCGTCGCCCGGCAGCAGTTCATAGCCGGCAAAGTGACGGGCAAAAAGACTGCCAAGGGACCAGGAAAGCCCGTTCATTTCCACCGCCACCCGCCGGGACAGCGGCGAACCGCTCTCCCGGAGCGTTCCCTCGATATCGCGGTAGGAGCGGTATGATGCCATGGCAGAGAGGGGGGATTCAATACGGGCCCGCTCCAGCCCCCGCCGGCAGAGCAGCACCGGTTGCCCTGCCAGGGGCAGCCAGAAAATTCCAGTGCCGAAGGTGCCGGTAAAATAATAGATGGCGAGGCGGGAAAAGACGATCATCCCTTCGGCTTCGGGGGTAAGACTGCGCAACAGGGCTCGGCAGCGTTGCCAGCGGCCCTGCAATTCCGACAGCGGCACCTTTTCATCATTATCGCGGCCGTTCGTCCCGGTTGCCATCATGTCCATCGGCTCGTTCATTTCCATACCATACCTCATATACCACATCCCTGGTCATTTCCGCCACCCTCCGCCGCAGTGTAATCAACTGACAGCTCGCCGGTCCAGCCATCATTTCACTCAATTGCTTGACAAGCGATATTGCACGGGTTTAAAGAGGGGGCTATGCTTTGTCGAAATCGAAGAAGCCATGATTCCGACGGACAGTGCATTGTAACTCATTGTTTTCACTTTCCAGCCCGCCACGGTTTGCGGGTTTTTGCGAGACCATCATGCTTTCGCTGCCCGATATAGATCCCGTCCTTCTCCGGCTGGGCCCCTTACAGATCCGCTGGTACGGTCTGATGTATGTCCTCGGTTTTGCCGCCACCTATTTTCTCGTCCGCCGACAGATCAACCGCCTCGGCCTCAAAGAGCTGGCCGTCGAATTCGAGAACCTCAACTTCATCCTCATCCTTTCCCTGGTGCTGGGCGGCCGGCTCGGCTATGTGCTGTTCTATAATTTTTCCTATTACCGCAGCCATCCCCTGGAAATAGTGGCCACCTGGCATGGCGGCATGTCGTTTCACGGGGCGGTCATCGGCCTGCTGCTCGGCGGCTTTTTCTTCTGCCGCAAAAAGGGCCTGAACTTTCTCGCCACTGCCGACATCTATATTGTTACCACCCCGATCGGGCTGGGACTGGGACGTATCGGCAACTTCATCAACGGCGAACTCTACGGCCGGGAGAGCGAGGTGCCGTGGGCGATGGTCTTTCCCGGGGCCGGTCCTTTACCGCGCCATCCCTCCCAGCTCTACGAGGCACTGCTCGAAGGACTCGTCCTCTTTGTCCTGCTCTGGCATCTGAAAACGGTGAAACAGCAGCGCCGCTGGGGACACGGCTCCATGCTGGCCGCCTTTCTGTTTCTCTACGGGGTGTTTCGGGTTTGTGTCGAATTTTTCCGGCAACCGGACGCCCACATCGGCTTTCTCCTCGGCTTCATCACCAGGGGGCAACTGCTCAGCGCCGCCATGATTTGTGCTGGATTAATTCTTTTTTTTCACGTAAAAAATAAATCTGCATCGTGAAGCAGGCGACCAGCCATGAAACTGAAATTTATCCTTTTCCTGATGACCATTATACATACGATGATTATGACGACCCAGCCCTCCGAGGCGCAAGAACTCGCCCCCCATCTCTTCAAGGAAACCCTGGCCAATGACCTGACCGTCATCGTCAAGGAAACGCCCGGCACCAAGGTCGCCACCGTCCAGATCTGGGTGCGGGCCGGCAGCATTTACGAAGAACCCGATGAGGGGGGCATTACCCATCTCATTGAACACATGATCTTTAAGGGTACGCCGAGCCGGGGGCCGGGCCGCATCGCCGGGGACATCGAGGAGGTGGGCGGTCGCATCAACGCCTACACGTCCTTCGAGTACACGGTCTATCATGCCACCCTCTCCTCCCGCTTCTGGGAGCGCGGTCTCGATGTGCTGACCGATGCAGTGCTCCATTCCACCTTTGACCCTGAAGAACTGGAACGGGAAAAAAAGGTCATCCTCGAAGAGATCAGCATGCGCAACGACCGGCCGCAGACCCGCCTCTTCCAGGAGCTGATGAGCACCGCCTATACCGTCCATCCCTACCGGCTGCCGGTCATCGGCACCGTGGAAAGCGTGACCGGTTTCGATCGGGACGATATTCTTGCCTACATGCAAAAACATTACACCCCGGAGAACCTCACCGTAGTGGTGGTGGGTGACGTCCGTTTCGGTGAGGTGATCGCCTCGGTAAAAAAACAGATGGGTCACCTGGAAAAAAGCGGCTCCCGGCAGCCATCTCTCCCCCAGGAACCATCCCGGGACACCCCCCGCTTTTTAGCCATTGCCGACGACACCAACCAGACCCATCTCGCCCTGGCCTTCCCCATCACCCCTTTTGTCCACCCGGACACGCCGGTGCTCGACGTCATTGCCGGCATCCTCGGCCAGGGTGAAACCTCCCGGCTTTACAACGAACTGCGTAACGAAAAGCAGCTGGTCTACCGGATCAGCACCGCGGCCTTTACCCCCCGCGACCAGGGGTTGCTCGAAACCACCGCCACCCTCGAGACCACCAATGTCGTCGCTGCCATGGAGAAAATCCTGACCGAATTCTTCAAACTGAAATACCTGCGGGTGAGCGACGATGAACTGAACCGGATCAAACGCAACCTGGAAGGCGATTTTGTTTTCAACCTGGAAAGGGCCGAAGGCCAGGCCCGCACCCTGGGCTCGTTCGAATTTCTCACCGGCGATCCGCGGGAGGAAGACTATCTGGCCATGGTGCGTTCAGTCAGCGCCGACGATATCATGGAGGTGGCCCAGCGTTACTTCGTCCCCGGCGGCATTGCCGCCATCTGCCTGGCTCCCTCCGGTGCTGATCTGGACCTCGACGACGCGGCCCTGGCCGCCATCATTGACCGGGCGGAAGAGGCGGCCAGACAGGCGGTGCCGCCCTCGCTGATGCTGGACGCCTATCTCAACGACGTCCACCGCTTCAGCCTGAAAAACGGCATCACCCTGCTGGTCCGGGAAGATCAGACGGTCCCCACCGTCTCCGTGCGCGCCATCTTTCCCGGCGGGCTCCGGGGAGAAACCGCTGCCACCAACGGCGCCTTTGCCTTTATCAGTGAGTTGCTGCCCCGGGGCAGCGAACAGATGACCCCACGGGAGCTTGCCATCGACATTGCCGATATGGCCGGTGCGGTGGCAGGTTTCAACGGCAAAAACACCTTCGGACTCAAAGCGGATTTTCTGGCCCGTTTTTTTGCGGACGGCATGAAACTGGTGCGGGATATCATCGTCACCCCCCGCTTTGATGCAGATGAGGCGGAAAAGATCCGGGCGGAGCTGCTGTCCCAGATCAAACAGCAGGAAGACTCTTTGCCCTCTGTCGGTTTCCGCGAGTTCAATCGCCTGCTTTTCCAGGGCCATCCCTACGGACTCAATGCTGTCGGCTCGGAGTATGCGATCACGAACCTTTCTGTCCCCGCCCTCAAAGACATTTACCGGCGCCATGCCGGGCCGGAAAATCTGGTGATCGCCGTGGCCGGCGACGTGGAGGCCGAAAAGGTTCAGGCGCTGATGGAAACCCTTTTCAGCGCGTGGCCGGCCGGCAGGGCCGCCACCGACATTGTCGAGTCCGCCCTGCCTCCGGCCCCGCCGGCTGGGCCGGAGGTCTTCACGGTCGAACGGGACAAGGAACAGGTGCATTTCGTCCTCGGTTTCCTTGGCGCAACCCTGACCAGCCCGGATCGCTATGCCCTGGAGGTGCTCGAAACCATTTTAAGCGGCCAGAGCGGCCGGCTCTTCACCGAGCTGCGCGACAAGCAAAGCATGGCCTACAGTCTCTCCGCCTTCACCCTCTTCGGGCTTGACACCGGCTCATTCGGCATCTATATCGGCACCAGTCCGGACAAGAAGGAGGCGGTGCTCACCGCCCTGTGGAAGGAGCTCACCCTGCTCCAGGAGGAGGCGGTGAGCGAAGAGGAACTGACCAAGGCAAAAAATCTGCTGATCAGCAACTACGAACTGGGTCTACAGACCCACAGCGCCCAGGCCATGGAAATGGGGCTCAATGAAACCTACGGGCTGGGGCAGGATTACGGCAATCGCTACATAGCCGAGATTGAGAAAATTGATCAGAAAAAGGTGCTGGATGTGGCCCGTCGCTATATCCAGCCGAACCACTCTGTCCTGGTGACGGTGGGGGCGAAATAACATTGCCCCCCACCCAAACTACCGAGGTAGCTACCATGCGCAACAAAATGATCGCCCCTTCGATTCTGTCGGCTGATTTCGCCCGACTGGGGGAAGAAATAACCGCTGTCATCGCGGCCGGCGCCGATGTCATTCACGTCGATGTCATGGACGGCTGCTTCGTGCCCAACATCACCATTGGTCCACCGGTGGTGGCGGCGCTGCGGAGAATCTGTGACCACCCGCTGGACGTGCACCTGATGATCACTGACGCCGACCGTTACATCGAGGCCTTTGCCGGGGCCGGGGCCGACTGGATCAGCGTCCATGTCGAGGCCTGCCCCCATCTGCACCGGACCGTACAGCAGATCAAAAAACTGGGCAAAAAGGCCGGGGTGGTTCTTAATCCCGCCACTTCGCTCGCCACCGTCGATCACATCCTGGAAGAGATCGACCTCGTCATGCTGATGAGCGTCAACCCCGGTTTCGGCGGCCAGTCGTTTATCCCCTCCACCCTGGACAAACTGCGCACCCTCAAGGCCCGCATCGATGATCGCCAGCTACCCGTCGGCATCGAGGTCGACGGCGGGGTCAGTCCGGAAACCATCGGCGCCATCTCCGCGGCTGGGGCCAATATCTTTGTCGCCGGCTCCGCGGTCTTCAACGGCAACTATCAGGAGAGAATCACTGCCCTGAAACAGCGCTGGTAGCACTCACTGGTCTGCTAGCGCACCATATCACCATGCAGGGGCGAATTTCCGTTCCCCCCCCTGTCTCCCTGCCAGAGGGCGGTCTGACGGCGGGAAACAGAGCGAATCTTCACGAGCTTCACATCGGCCTTCCCGCTTTCATCCGTGGCGGTCAGCCGCAGCACCGGGCCGGGGTCGGAAATGGTGGAAAAATAGGACGGGGTGGCAAAGGAAATGATAGAGCCTTCCTCGTTGACCGGCTTGATCAGCACCCGAGTGCCAGACAACTGTTCCCAGGAAAAACGAACGGACCGGCGGGATTCATCCCGTGTCGAACTGGCGTCAAGCAGAACGGTTTCCCCGACCAGATAGCTGTCCGCCAGACCGGTGATCCGAATCTGCGGCGGCAGATCGGCCGGACGTGAGGGAACGCGGCGGGCGGTCTGTGCCTTTTTTTCCGTTGCCTTCTTGCGAGCTGTTTTCACCACCTGGGCCGCACGTTTTTCCTTTTCCTCCTCCTTCTTTTTCTCCTCAAGGGCAAGCTGCTGGGCCAGGTTCGGCCCACTGATGACCACCAATGCCGGACTGCTTGCATCCTTGCCGTCGCTCACCACAAACTCAAAGCGATCCTCTCCGGGAAAATCCTTGTTCGGCAGATAGATCAATTGCGGGGCTTCCCCGGAAAGACGACCATGCTGTGGTTGAGAGGCAACCTGGAAGGTCAGGGGATCGCTATCGTCATCGCGGGCGGCCAGAACAACGGCAACCTCGCCGCCATTTGCCGGCATCTCGTATTGTCCGGGTGAGGCGACCGGCACAAAATTGGGGGCAGGCGCCTCTTCGACAGGCTTCTCGGTTGCGAGTTGCGGCTCAATAATGGCCGGTGGTTCCGGTTGCCGAAAAAAATACCAGCCAACCCCGACGGCAAGAAGCAGGCACGCGGCCACCCCTCCTGCCACCGCCTTGTTGATGGATTCGGGCAAAAAGGAAAACAGTCCGCCTTTTTTCATCCCTTTCCCTCCCGATTCCTCCTCGCTGGCTGCGGAATGCAAGGTCGCCACCGTGGCCTCCCGATCCGCGCCCGGCGAAGGACCCCCGGGCGCAGCAGTACGCGTATCACCATCGAGTTCCAGAAAATCCCCGTCACTGCCGAGCACGTCGGCAAGATCCATATTTTCCGGGGCAAAGGAGTCATCACCCTCCTCGTCGTCCTCATCGTCCAGACCGGCAAAGAGCTGATCGATTTCATCCTGATCAACCTCCAGACCTTCGCCCATATTCACCGCAGGCGGCGGTTCTCCACCCAGCAGTGAATCAATATCGCCCTGGACAGCGGCCGCGGTTTCCCGGGGCTTGTCTTCCTCACCGTCATCCAGCAGCAGATCAATGTCGGACTGGTTCAGTTCACCGATCTCTTCGCCCTTTTCTTCGCGGTCACCCTTCTCGAAGGTGCCGCCGAGCAGGGCGTCGATGTTGGCCTGATCCAGCTCCAGAGCGCCGCTGGCACCCTCGTCATCCTGACCCTTGCCGGCCAGACCGCTTGTCATCTCGCTGAAGAGGGCGTCGATATTGGCCTGATCCAGCTCGCCGGGACCGTCATCAGCGGCGGGCGCATCAGGACCGGCTCCACCGCTTTCCGGGGTGGAGCTGCTGCCGCTCAACAGGGCATCGATATTGGCCTGATCAAGTTCGCCGGAAAACTCGTCCCCCTCGTCCAAATCCTCAAGCCAATCGTCAATATCCGCTGTTTTCTGTTTTTCGTCGGCCATTGTCCGGTCCCTTGTTTACGCTTTTTCAGTGACTTTCGACAGAGGAATGAAGAAATCGATAGATTGGTTCCGACATTTCGACATGGGCCACATACCCCCGTCGCTCACCCAGACCGTTTCTGCCGCTGATATGGACCCGCAGGTAACCGTCCATCTCTTCGATCACCCCGTGCATGGTCTGGACATGGCGCTTCCCGCCCGAACTCCTGCGGGAGGCCGGGGTACTGTTGATCATGGCGGCCATCTGATCAGCGAGGGTAATGCCGAGCATAGTCGGTTTTTCCACCCGGTAATCACTGATCACCGCAAAAGGCGAAACCACCACGTCATCCGGTTCATAAAAACCCGTGAAGACATGGCCGGCGTCATCACAGACACCGGTGACCAGTTCAGAGAGATTTGAATATCTGAGATAAGTGATGCGATCGG
>CAZUZJ010000021.1:0-9740 GCA_964624225.1 uncultured Desulfobulbia bacterium
CGGCGACGGTGAGGGCCTTTGAGCGTTTTCGTATTTTTTCCACCCAGCGCCGCGGTGCTCACGGCATCGAACGGATTAATCTCTTTGTTGAGATCCTGCTGGCCGAGGAGGGGGTCATTGACCGAAGCGCCGGCCGTT
The DNA here is from genome assembly GCA_964624225.1 of uncultured Desulfobulbia bacterium. Classification (GTDB taxonomy): domain Bacteria; phylum Desulfobacterota; class Desulfobulbia; order Desulfobulbales; family SURF-16; genus DB1. The sequence continues at coordinate 139 of CAZUZJ010000021.1, forward strand.
TCTACCATGGCCGGCCGATCATCGTCACTGCCAACGATTACGCCGTTCGTCTCTTTAATGGCGATACCGGCGTTCTTCTCCGTGATCCGGACGAGGGGAGGGTGATGGCCTTCTTCCCCGGAGAAGAGGGCGGCAGCCGCGTCTTTCCGCCGTCGCGGCTGCCGGCGCATGAAACCGCCTTTGCCCTGACCGTGCACAAGGCCCAGGGCTCCGAGTATGACCATGTCGCCTGTGTGCTGCCGTCCGATGACACCGGGTTCGCCGGCCGGGAACTGGTCTACACCGCCATTACCCGGGCGCGCCGGGGCGTCACCCTTTTTGCCGGGGAAGAGGGATTCCGGCAGGCGGTGGAACGCCGGACCCAACGGATGTCCGGCCTCGGTGAACGGCTGCGGCCCGTCAGATAGGCGTTTGCCCGGTGTCCAGCGCCTCTCTGATCGTTTGGGCGAATTCCCGGGTCGGTACCGGTTTCATCAGCAGGCGGAAAATACCGGCCTGGCGGGCGGTTTCTTCGGAGATCAGCTCACTGAAGCCGGTGCAGAGGATGACCGGCAGGTCGGGCCGCACGGCGTGGATCTGCCGGGCCAGATCGAGGCCACTGAGCCGCGGCATGGTCATGTCGGTGACGAGGAGGTCGGTAGAGTTCGGTTCGGCAGCGATCAGACGCTGCGCCTCTTCCGCGACGACAAAGGCCTTTACCCGATACCCCAGTTCTTCCAGCAGTTTCTTCTGCAGGGTGATGATGATCTCCTCGTCATCCACCACGACGATCCGCTCGCCCCGGCCTCTGGGCAGGACCGTTTGCAGAATGATTTCTGCCGGCACCGTCTGTTTTTCCGGGGCCGGCAGGAGGATGTGAAAGGCGGTGCCTTTACCCGGCTCGCTGTCAACCGAGATGTGGCCGCCACAGGAAAGAACGATGCCGTGCACCACGGCAAGACCGAGACCGGTCCCTTCGTTCTGCGGTTTGGTGGTGAAATAGGGATCAAAGATCTTGTCGATGATCATCCGCTCCATGCCGCAGCCGGTGTCCTTTACCATCAACTCGACGTAAGGGCCGGGGGGGAGGCCGGGCACCGCTGTTTTCCCCTCCGGGCCGCCGAGCTGAAGGCGGGACAGAGAGATGGTCAGCACGCCGCCGCCCTGGGGCCGCATGGCATGATAGGCATTGGTACAGAGGTTCATGAGGATCTGGTGAATCTGGGTGGGATCGGCGAGGATGATGCCGCTCTCCGGGTCGATCTGCTGGCGGATGTCGATGGAGCTGGGCAGAGAGGAGCGCAGCAGCTTGACGGCCTCCTTGACAATGAGGTGGATCTGCAGCGGTTTGCGTTCCCCGGCGCTCTGCCGGCTGAAGGCGAGGATCTGCTGGACCAGATCCCGGGCCCGTTTGGCGGCCTGCAGCACCTGGGCAAGGTCCGGGGCGACCGGATGGTCGGCCCCGAGCTGGGCCAGGGCGAGCTCGGTGAAGCCGATGATCGGCGACAGCACATTGTTGAAGTCATGGGCAATACCGCCGGCCAGGGTGCCCACCGCCTCCATCTTCTGGGCCTGACGCAGCTTGCTCTGCAACTGGGACTGTTCGGTGATGTCCTTGGCAATGTGGACAAAGCGTTCGGCCCTGCCCTCCTCATCAAGAATGGGGGAATAGGAGACGGCAAAGGTCCTGCCCAGTTTCGGCTGGCAGATTGCGGCGCTGGCGGCGGTCAGTCCGGCCTTGACCGCTGGTTCCGGGCAACCGGGACAGAGAGTGGCCGTCCCGCGGAACAGATCGTGGCATTTCCGGCCGATCAGTTGCTCGGGCGGCAGGTCGAAGAGCTGGCCGGCGGCCCGGTTGGCCCGCAGGATGGTGAGATTGCCGTCATGGATGGTGATCGCCTCGTCGATGGCGTCAAAGGTCCGTTCCCATTCCTTTTTGGCCGCACTGATCTTTTCTTCCGCCTCCTTTTTGGCAGTGATGTCGAGGGCAATCTCCAGACGGACGATACGGCCGTCCACCCAGCGGATGGCCCGGTCGGTGATGTGAAACCAGCGTCCGGTCCGGGTATTTTGGAATTCCCAGATGTAGGGGGGGACTGGATTGCCGTCCGCATCGACGAGGAATGAATTGGTGCAGAAGGCACAGGGGCCGGTCTGGCCGATCTGGATGGTCTGCCAGCAGATCGAGCCGGTAATCTCTCCCAGCAGTTCCCGGCAGTAACGGTTGATGAAGAGCAGCTCGTAGCTGTGCATGTCGGCCACATAGACAATGGCCTCGATGCTGTCGAGGATCGCGGCAAGCCGGTTGTGGGAAAGGCGAAGCTGCTCCTCGGCCCTGATGCGGTCGTTGATCTCCTTTTCCAGGCGTTCCGACTTGTGCAGCAGTTCCAGGCGGGAGGCGCGCAGTTCCTCCAGGGTCCGGTTCAGGGCCAGAAATCGGTCGATTGATTTTTCCGGCGAAACGATCTGCAGGACGACCAGGCCGTGGTGGCCGTCCGCCGTCAGGTTGAGGTGAAAACCGTGGCAGGGTGTTTTCCTCTCGCCGTCCGGGGTGCGCAGGGTGATCACCCCGGGCACCGGACTGGCGGTGCGTGCACAGCTGTGCAGGTAGCTGTTCACCTTGTCTCCACCGTCGGCGCTCAGTCCGGCAAGCAGGGTGCCGGTAATGGTGTCGCGTTTAAGGCCGAGCATGTGCAGGGCCGCGGCGTTTGTCGCCAGAATCCGACCGGTGGCGTCCAGGAGGAAGGAGGGTGCCTGAGTTGCCTCGGTGAAGGCGAGAAAACATTCGGTGATCTGCTGGAGGGAGTGTGGCACGGGCAAATTCCTTTATCCGCCGAAGTATTCGCGTCCGACCATGACGTGGGTCTCCTCGGTCGGCGCCAGAAAGATGGTGACCAGGCAGCGGGTGCAGCGGCCGGCGATGGTCTCCTGGAGAACGACTTTGGCATAGCCGCGGTTTTCCGCGGCAATGACGCCAAAGACATTGGAGGTCATCATGCACATGGAGGGCCGGTCAATGACCTTTTCGGCAAAGGGACAGGAATCGTTGGTGAGGACGATTTTTTTGTCGTTCTGCTCCAGCAGGGAAAAATCGCCGCCGATGCGTCGCTTCAGATCAACGAGGACCGCCGCCACCTGGGCCGGGGTCAGTCGCTCGACGCCCATGGCCTGCCGGTAAAGATCGTTGAGCCAGCGGCCCATGTTCTGGCCGACCAGACTGATGTAGCCTTCCGCTCCTTCCTGACCGACCACCTCCTCAAGGAGGCCGGCCAGTTCCCGGATCAGGGTGCGAAGAAAGAGGTCGCGGTCAAGGGGCAGGATGAGGCGGTCCAAGGAAATATCAGGCGGCATGGGGATCTCCCGGTTGTCATGGCGACATGGTGTCATTGTTCGGATAATATGATCATATGTATCACGGCGGCGGAAGAAAAGGCAAGGAAAGTGCCTGAAGTGTCTAAAGTGTCTAAAGTGCCTGAAGTGTCTAAAGTGCTTAGAATGCTTAGAGCGGCTGAAATGTCTAAGGAGGTAAAAAGTTAGGCGTTTTAGACACTCCTTGCTTTGCCGGTCGGCGCCGCCAGAATCGCCCGGATGGTCTGAGCGAGTTCATGGAGCTGGAGCGGTTTCATGAGAAAGGCCCTGATCCCAATGGCACGAGCCCTGTTTTCATCGATGATGTCGCTGTGACCGGTACAGAGGATGACCGGCAGGTCCGGGCGGATGGTGAGGATCCTGCCGGCCAGTTCCGAGCCGGTCAAGCCGGGCATGGTCTGGTCGCTGATGACCAGATCGAATGCGTTTGGGGCGGCGAGAAAGGCAGCCAATGCCTCCTGGGGGTCGATAAAGGCGTTGACCCGGCAACCGATGCTTTCCAGCGCCATTTGGCCGAGCTCGGCCAGATCATTGTTGTCATCGATAAAGAGAATGGTGGCATCAAGGCAGGGAAGCTCGTTTTCCCCTTCATCCCCGACCGTGGGGGTGGAGCTGCTGTGGGCGGGCAGATAGACGGTAAAGGTGGCGCCCTCGCCCATTCCGCTTTCCACCGTGATGACCCCGTGATGATTGGTGACGATGCCGTGCACCACGGCCAGCCCCAGCCCGGTGCCCTCGCCCTGTAGTTTGGTGGTGAAATAGGGTTCGAAGATGCGGTCGATGATGGCCGGATCGATGCCGGGGCCGGTGTCGCGCACCATGAGGCGGAGACAGTGGGCCGAGGCGAGCCCGGGATGCAGGTGACGGAAGACGCTGTCCACCTCCACCCCGTCGACGCGGATGATCAGCGTTCCGCCTTTTTCCCGCATGGCGTGGTAGGCATTGGTGCAGAGATTCATGATGACCTGCTGGATCTGAGTGGCGTCGGCCAGGACTGCCGGACAGTCCGGAGCGATATGGTGCTCGATGCTGATGGTGGCGGGCAGACTGTGGCTGAGCAGTTTGATCGCCTCCTTCACCAGGGGGGTGATGGCGATGCCGATCCGGTGTTCGCTGGAGGGCCGGCTGAAGGTGAGGATCTGTTTCACCAGGTCAGCCGCCCGTTTTGACGATTGCATCACCTTTTCCAGGTTGTGATGGGTGCTGCTTTCCTTTGGCTGCTGCATCATGGTCAGCTGGGTGTAACCCATGATGGCGGAAAGCAGGTTGTTGAAGTCGTGGGCGATGCCGGCGGCCAGGGTGCCGATTGCCTGCATTTTCTGAGACTGGCGCAACTGTTCCTCCAGTTCTTTCTGGCGGGTGACGTCACGGAATATACAGCGGACGGCCAGCGGGTTTCCATCCCCATCCTTACGGCAGTTGGCCGATCCCTCGATGATGATTTTCCTGCTGTTTTTGGCGACAAAGTCGGCGTGAATGACAGCAACGTTTCCCTCCTGCAGCACCTGAAGGAATGTCTGTCGGCACTGCCCCATGCAGTCGGGGGAAATGAGATCGAAAATGGTGAGATGGTCGATGTCGGCGTCGCTGTAGCCAAAGGTCTGGCGCCAGGCCCTGTTGACATAGAGCAGTTTGCCGTCCGGCCGGATAATCTGGATGAGATCATTGGCGTTTTCAAACAGATCCCGGTAACGCTCCTCACTTTCCCGCTGGGCCTGTTCCGCCTTTTTCCGTTCCGTGATGTCGGTGATGATGGCGATAAAGCCGGAGACGGCACCCGTTTCATCCCGTTTGTAGTTCCAGTCGACCTGAACGTCGATGAGGCGGCCGTCCCTGGTCCGGTTGCAGGCGATATAGGGAGTGGGGGCCGGTGTTTCCCTGACCAGAAAGGCGAGATAGCTGCGCAGCGCTTCCGCTTCGTGCTCGGAGGTTGCCATGTGCCAGATCGGTTTGCCGATCAGCTCGTTTGGCTCGTAGCCGAGAAGATGATGGTGCATGGCGTTGCTGAAGGTGATGATGCCGTTGCAATCGTTTTCCTGGATGCCGTGGGGCACGGTCTCCACCAGAGTTCGGTACTGTCTTTCCCGCTGCCGGGACTGCTCCTCGGCATTTTTATACTCCGTTATGTCATGGAGAATCATCACCATGGAGAGCTTTTCGCCATCATGAACCGGCAGCAGGTCGAGGGTCACCAGGCGACTGTTGATGTGCAGCAGTTCTGGATATGTGGTTTTGGTGCGGGAAGCAAAGGCCAGGTTTGCCAGTTTTTGGAGAGTGGCGTCCTCTTTTTCGTCGATAACCAGCAGGACATGCCGGCCCAGCAGTTTTTCCTCCGGCAGTCCGCAGAGTCGCTGGGCGCTCCGGTTGGCAGAGAGGATGCGACCATCCCGGTCGAATTCCAGCACCCCTTCGTTCAGGTTGTCGAGAATTCGATCCATGTGGTTGCGGCTGATCAGCAGTTCCCTGGTGATCTGGCGGTGGCTGACCTGATGGCGACCGAGCACCTTTTCGGGAAAATCGAGGGGTTCCTGGTTCTCGAGTCTGTCGAGGATGGCCTGGACATGGGTGGCGACCAGAGCGAAGGGGCCTTTGGCGATGCAGGCGGAGGCGCCCCAGGCGGTCATGTCCTCATTCGTTTCGACGACGGCGTCCGACAGGATAACGATGCGGGTATGGGAAAAGTTCACATCCCCCTGGATGATCCGGCAGAGACTTTTGCCGCTGATGCCGGGCATGATGAGGTCGAGGAAGATGAGATCCGGTCTGAAGACGGAGAGAATGTCGAGGGCGGTAATGCCGTCCTCGGCGGTGCGGACGAGATGTCCTCGTCCCTCCAGATAACGGGAAAGCAGGGTGAGCATCACCGGATGATTGTCAACAACGAGGATTTTCAGCGGCATCGGGTGGGGAGATGGTGGCAACCGGCGCAGGGGCGGTTGTTCCGGTTCTGGTTTGTCTGTCTGTTTCTCTTCCTTCGGTGTATAACCGGAGCACATCTTTGTCAAGCCGGAAAAGGAGGCAATCTAATCCGCTCACGTCCATCATTGGATGGACCGTTTTTTTTCCTCCAGGGTCAGATCGAGCATCTTCAGCTGCTCGATGCTGTTTTTCATCTTTTTGTTTTCTTTTTTCAGGCGGTCGACCGTGCGACGCAGCGCTGCGCCTTCTTTTTTGAGGGCGGCATTGTCGCTTTCCAGGAACTGCCGGTCTGCAAGCAGGGATTCCCGTTCCTCGGTCAATTGTCGGCACTGCTCTTCCGTCAGGCGGTTGACGTCGATGACATGCAGCAGATCAAGGGTGTGGAGCAGCCGGTATTTTTTTGGGCCGTGGGGCAGGTCGGCGATGTAATCGTCCAGCAGTGCCGCGGCCCTGTCGTAATCCGGCGCCGGATTGTTGACGTGGGAATAGAGCATGGCGAGATGATAAAGGGATTCCGGTGCAGGCGCCCCGGCCGGCCGGGAATCATTGGCGGCGAGATTTTTTTCCAGCCCCTCGATTTCCGCGATGATCTGCGGACCGGAGAGAGCAAGATAATGATCGAGCGGGTCGGGCTGCGGCTGGCGGCCGGCGCAGCCGCTCAGCAGAAGAAGGGCGGCTGGCAGGATGATGAGGAGAATCCTTGATGTCATGGACGGGTTTTTCCTTGAAGATTATTAAAAGGGTCTTAAGTGTCTAGGGTGTTTAGAGTGCCTTAAGTGCCTTAAGTGCCTTAAGTGCCTAAAGTGCCTTAAGTGCCTTAAGTTAAAGGTGTTATCTGATCAGATGCGGACCGCAACTTCAAGTATTTTAGGCACTTCCCTTATTTTATCACCCGGGGAACAAAGCGATCGCATTGTTCGCTGTCGGTCGGTTGTTCTTTGCGCCGGTTGACGACGTAAACGCTGCCGGGTAGTGATTTGGCATGTTCCTTGAGTTCCGCGGCGATCTCGGAGATTTCGATATGATTCATCTGCCGGGCATGTTCGTTGGTCACCGCGGCAATGGAGATGGTCATGATCGGAAAGCGGATTTCCACCCCCTGACGGGTGCGGCCGACGATGTAACCGCGTTCGCGGTCCTCGTTGCTGTAAAAGGAGAGAACCCGGCGGTCGAACTCGCGGATCACCGTTTCGCAGACCGCGACAAAGCGGTCCGGACTGACAATGATGGCGAAATCATCCCCACCGATATGGCCGACAAAGTCATCCCGCTGACCATGGGCGCTCACCGCACTGACAATGATTTCGGCGGTGGCCTTGATCACCTCGTTGCCCCGGGCGTATCCGTAGCGATCGTTGAAGGATTTGAAGTTGTCCAGATCCATCATGCAGAAGGCGAGCAGCCGGTGTTCCTCCAGCCGCTGCTTAAGGATGTTTTCAATGGCCAGGCCGCCCGGCAGGCGAGTGAGGGGACTGGAATCGATATACATCGACTCCAGCATGCCGAGCCGGCGGGTCATGGCATTGAACGATCTTGCCAGATCGCCGAGTTCGTCTTCGCTGTCGATCTCCGCCCGCTGGTCGAACCTGCCCTGGGAGACAAACTCGGTGTGTGCCTTCAGCCGCCGAACCGATCTGGCGATGCCGCGGGTAATAACCATCGCCGTCCCCAGTCCGATGGTGATGCCCAAAAGGGAAAGGAGCAGGGTGGTACGGAAGATGGAGGCGCCGATGTCGGCGAAGCGTTCCATTTTTTCCTGGCGGCTGTCGGTGCCGATCTTTTCGATGGCCGCGAGGATTCCCAGCAGTTCGTCGAGACGATTTTTGTGGAGAGGGTCACGCTCCGGCGCTTCGGCCTCCTCCGCCGGCTCCTCCTTTTTGAATTCCTCGTGGTAAAAGGCGACAAAGCCGTCATGAGCGGCGATCAGCCGGGCCAGGGGAAGGCCTTTGTCCTCCGGCAGCGCAGCCAGCCGGGCAGTCAGATTTTTGAAATCATCGTTTTTGCGGTCGAACATCTGCCGCATCTCATCACTGCGCAGGATGAGGAAGCGACGGGCATAACCTTCCTGGGCCAGCAGGGTATCGGCCATTTGTCCGGCAAGCTGGATCAGTTCGGTGTCGCCGGTCAGGATTGCGTCATTGATCCGCTTCATCTTGTGCAGACCATGCAGGGAAACAGCGGCTATGGCCATGATGACGAGGATGACCGGCAGATAGCCGAGCACCATTTTTTCTTCCAGGGAGAAGCGTAAAAATTTTTTCATGGTGCGGACCTCGTGTCGCTGCCGGGCGACGCCGACGGGACAAGGGACGGACGGCAGCCGGGTGCCGGAAAGAGCTGTTTGCGGAGACATCATTCTAACAGGAGTCTGGGTTGAAAGAAAGAGGGTGTGACAGTTTGCCGCACGAAATTGTGGAGGTGTTTTGCAATAGCCGTGCCTTGCTGTGACCTGGCAACGGTTTCATTACCCGGCGCGGTGGAAGCGAGTGCGGATATCTTCGACGATCACATACAGGGACGGCACCAGCACCAGGGTGATAAGGGTGGCAAACAGCACGCCGAAACCCAGAGAAATGGCCATGGGAATGAGAAATCGGGCCTGCCGGGAGCTTTCCATGATCATCGGCGCCAGACCGCCGAAGGTGGTGAGGGTGGTGAGAATGACGGGCCGGAAACGCTGGATCGCCGCCTCGAGGATGACGTGGACCGGCTGCCGGTCGCCCATCTCTTTCAGTTCGTTGGCCCGGACAATGAGAACCAGGGAATCGTTGACCACCACGCCGGAAAGGGCGACAATTCCCATCATGCTCATGATGCTCAACGAGTAGCCGAGCAGCAGGTGGCCGTAAATTGCGCCGATGATGCCGAACGGGATGGCGGTCATGACGATGAGAGGCTGGATGTAGTTGCGGAAGGGGATGGCCAGCATGGAAAAGACCACCAGCATGGACATGAAGAATCCTGTCTTGAGGTTGGCCATGTTTTCCCGCATATCGGCCTGGCGTCCTTCGAAGCTGTAACGCAGGCCCGGATATTCGGACTCCAGCCGGGGCAGCAGGGTATGCTGCAAATCGTTTAAAACCTCGCCAGCCCTGCTGCGCGGAGTGACATCGGCCTGGACCTGCACCACCCGACGTCCGTTGCGGCGATTGATCTCGGTATAGGCCCGTCCCCGGGTAATTTCGGCAACGTCCCGCAGGGGAACCTCCCGGCCGGACGGGGTGAAGACAAAGAGATCGTTGATGCCGGCGATGGAGCGCCGTTGTTCTTCCGGCAGCCGGACCATGATCTTCAGTTCGTTTCTGCCCCGTTGCTGGCGCAGCACCTCGGCGCCG
>CAZUZJ010000021.1:9845-16670 GCA_964624225.1 uncultured Desulfobulbia bacterium
CCGGCCGCAGGGTGAAATCAAGCTGTTCCTTACCGGGGGTGAAGCCGTCATCCACATCCTTGACAATGGGATACTGCAACATGCCCGTCGCCAGTTTGCCGCTCGCCTCACGGAGGATCTGCAGGCTGCGGTGGTTGAGTTCAACGGTCAGGGCCTGACCGGAGCCGGGACCGCCGGCGTCGGATTCGAAGCGCAGCGCCTTGATCCCGGCAATATCGCCGGTCAGGGCGCGCCAGCGATCGGCAAACAGGGCAGTGGAGAGAATGGCGTCGCGTCTGTCGGGATCGGTGAGATAAATGGTAACCTCCGCCCTGTTCGCCCCGTCTTCACCGATTTCCGCAAAAATGCCCTCAACCAGTTCCGCAGCCCGGCCGGTTTCCGCAGCCGTCTGCCGAGCGGCGGCGATCAGGCGTTGCGTTGCCGTGGCGGTTTGCTCCACTGCAACGCCATAGGGCATGGTCAGGGTTGCCCGGGCAAAATCCGACTCCACCTTGGGAAACATCTCAAGCCCCATTCGTCCGCTTATTGCATAAGTGAGGGTGAGGATGAGCACGGCAAGGGCAATGGCGGTGGTGATATAGCGAAAGGCAAGGACGCGCGTGAGAAAAGGGGCGTAGACGGAGCGCACCCAGTGGAGAAAACCGGCGCTGAAGCGCTGCTGGGCTCCATGCAGCCAGGCGTTGCAGCGTCCCCTTGCCTTGTCCGGTAGATTGGCGAGATGGGCTGGCAGGACAAAGACGCTTTCCAGCAGTGAAACGATGAAAACGGTGCACACCACCAGGGGAATGACCCGGAAAACTTTGCCGTCCGTGCCCGGAATGAAATAGAGGGGCATGAAGGTGGCGATGTTGGTGAGAATGGAAAAGGAAATCGGCGTGGCCATTTCCCGGGCCCCCCGGATGGCCGCGGCCAGGGGGGAAAGACCGCGTTGGAGGTGATGGTAGATGTTCTCACCAACGACAATGGCGTCGTCCACCACGATGCCCAGCGCGATGAGATAGGCGAACAGCGAGATCATGTTGATGGAAACGCCGAGCAGCGGCAGGAAGAAAAAGGAGCCCATAAAGGAAAAGGGGATACCCATCATCACCCAGAAGGCCAGCCGCAATTCAAGAAAAAGCGACAGGGAGAGGAGCACGAGGATAAGGCCCATGGCGCTGTTGCGCAGCAGCAGATCGATGCGCTGGGCAAACATCTCCGAGCGGTCGCTCAAGACATCGAGTTTTATGGTGGCGGGCAGTTCCGGCCGCACCTCGGCAATATGGCGACGGACCGTTGCCGAGACCTCGATGGGTGTCTGGTCGCCGACGCTGTAAACATTGAGCATGACCGCCGGATTACCGTTGTAGGTGGCGTAATAGTCGGTGTCCTGATAGCCGTCACTGACCGTGGCGATTTGTTCAAGGGTCAGCCGGCTGCCGTCCGCTTGGGTGATGATCGGCAGCCGGGCGAATTCCCGGCCGAAATCACGTCGTTCCGTGACGCGGATGAGAATTTCGCCGCCCCGGGTCTTGATGGCGCCGCCCGGCAGGTCGATGGATGCGTTGCGCAGCCGTTGGGCGAGGGCGTCGATGGTCAGCCCGTAACGGCGCAGATTTTCCTGGGAAATCTCGACGCTGATCTCCAGAGGTCGCACGCCGGCAAGGTCGATCTGGGTGATTTTCGGATCCTGCAGCAGCCGATCCCGCATCTGTTCAGCCAGTTCATGCAGGGAAGAGGGCGGCGCCGGGCCGGAGAGGACGACGGAGATCGTTCTTCTTTTGCTGGTCTGCACCCGGACCTGGGGCTGTTCCGCATCCTCCGGAAAGGTGGTGATGCGGTCGATTTCGCTCTGGACGTCCTGGCCCAGCCTGTTCATGTCGGTGCCGGCCAGGGCCTCGACGACGACCGTTGCCATGCCCTCGGCAGCGGTGGATCTGATTTCGTCGATGCCGTCGAGGGCGCTGATTGCCTCCTCGATGGCCAGGATGATGCCGGTTTCCACCTCGTCCGGACTGGCGCCGGGATAGGGGACAGTCACCCGGATTATGTCCATTTCAAATTCCGGAAAAACCTCCTGGCGAATGGATTTCAGAAAAAGAAATCCGCCGACCAGACAGGCGATCATGAGCAGGTTGGCGGCCACGGTGTGACCAGCCATCCAGGCGATGGCGCCGCTGTTTTGTCGCGAGGAACCGCTGGCCATCAGCGACGCTCCGCCGAGGATTGATCTGCTTCTCTGCGTACTTCCATGCCCTGCACCGGCGCGGCCAGGGCGCTGGTGACGAGCTGGTCGCCGTCGGTCAGGCGATCGCTGACAAACACCATCTTCTCTTCGCTCCAGATGATGGTGACCGGGCGGATGTCGAGGCGGTTGTCGGGGGTGATGATCCAGACGGTGCGGCCCTCCCGGAGGGCATCACGAGGAATGGCATAGACGCCGCGCAGAAGTTTTCCGGCGATTTCTGCGGAAACAAAGGCATTGGGGGCGAGCCGGGGTTTGTCGGTGTTATTGACGTTGAGGCAGAGAGGATCGGCAATGGCGATCAGCAGTCCGGCCATTTTGCTCTGCGGGTCAACCGCGGGGGCTACCGATTTGATCGTGCCGGCCCTGAAGGACTCCGGACCCCAGACCGTGGGGTTGTATATCCGAACCGACAAACCGTCGCTGCGGTCGGCATCGGGCAGGGACAGCCAGCTGAGCTGGTCCTGCGGCAGAAAAATCTCCACCCAGTATGCATCGGTGTCAACCAGCGACGCCAGGGTGGTTCCGGCCGTGACCTGGGAGCCCTGGCCCACATATTTTTTTTCGATGACACCGTTGAAAGGGGCAATGACGCGGGTGCGGGCCAGATCGAGTTCCGCTTTGGCCAGGGCGGCCCGGGCGGCAAGAAGGGCTGCCTGCGCCGCTTTCAGGTGCGGTTCCCGCAGGACCAGGGCCTCCTTGGCCTCTTCCACCGTCTCGCCCAGCAGTTCGTATTCACGGCGGGCCACTGCCTGTCTGCCTTGTTCGAGACTGAGCTCGTACTCGGCCCTGACCACGTCGCTCCGGCGTTGCTCCACTGCCAGTTTATAATCCGTCGGGTCAAGAAGGAGCATCTCCTCGCCGGCGCTGAAACGACCGCCCGGCAGAAAGTGCGGAGCAAGCCGGACAACGGTGCCGCCGACCCGAGCGGCCAGCGCGATTGCCTGGGACGGCACCACCGTGCCCATGGCGCGCACCGTGGCCTGGTGATCAACGCGATAAAGTTCCATGGTGCGGACCAGGGCGGGTTTGGCTTCCGGTAGCCTGCGCTCGGCCCGCGGGCGGTTTTTTAGCCAGTAGCCGGCAATTGTCACGGCGCAGGCCAGGATGGCAACAATGATGATAATGCGGGCGAAAATAGTCAGGTTCTTTTTGCTGGAAAGATGATCGTCCATGGTCCGGGGTTCGGCGTTGAAAAGGTCAGTGGTGCTGGCGGAATGCCTGATGGGCGGGCGGATTGTCCTCAATTTCCCATCCCCCGGCCAGGGCGCGGCAGAGGGTGATGCGCGCCTCGATCAGTTCGCGCCGCACCCGCAGATGACCGCGTTCCAGCTCCTGCTCGTTGAGCTGGGCAATAAGAAAACGGAGAAATTCCATGGCGCCGTGGATATAGCGCTCTCTGGTCTGCTTTGTAACCAGATGGGAGAGGGTGAGGCGGCTTTCGATATTTTCCAGCAACCGGCGCTGTCGATTTTCGATAGAAAGGGCGTCCTCCACCTCCCGGATGGCGGAAATGATGGCCTGGCCATAGTTGTGCAGGGCTTCATCGGCAATGGCCCGCGTTCGGTCCACCTCAAAGGCGCGTCGGCCGCCGTCCAGCAGGGGCGCGGCCAGGTTGCCGGCCAGGGTAGCCAGCCAGTTGGAAAAAAGCTGGTGTGGCTCACCGTTTGCTTCCGCTCCGGCAGTGAGGCTGATGCGGGGGAAGCGGTCGGCAATCGCCGCAGCGATTCGTTGATCAGCGGCGTGCAGGCGCAACGAGGCGCGGCGAATATCCGGCCGGCGCCGCAGCAGGTCTGCCGGCAGACCTGCTGCGGGCAACGGCGGCAGTATGGCGGGTTCTGTCCCGGTCGGCGGGGAAAAAGAGAGCGGATCCTCGCCGCTCAGCACGGCCAGCTGGTGGACGAGGAGCTGGCGGCCGGTGTCGGCCTCGATCAGAGCGGCCCGCGCTCCCTCCAGGGCCTGGCGCTGTTGCAGCACATCCGTTGCCGGTACCTGACCGCTGCCGAACTGGCGGCTCACCAGATCGAGGGCCTGTTCGTTGGTGACAATCTGCCGGCGCAGGAGAGCGATCTGCCCCTGCTGTTCCAGGAGGCGGTACCAGGTAATCGCCACCTCGGCGGACAGGGTCACTGCTGCGGTTTGCAGGTCTTCGTGCGCGGCCTGCAGATCGAGCCGGGCGGCGAATTCATTGGCACGGAGGCGGCCCCAGAGATCGATTTCGTAACCTGCGGCAAGCCCGAGGGAGGAGGAGGTGAATGTACTCTCGCCCGTCTCCGAAAAATGCTGGGCGCTGCGGGCAAGCGCTGCCTCGGTAGAGACTGCCGGCAGAAGCTCGGCCCCGCTTTTGCCGGCCACCGCCCGCGCCTGCTCGAGACGGGCGCGGGCCATGCTCAGGGTAAAATTGCCGGTGAGGCTCCGTGTGATCAGGTTGTTGAGTGTTTCATCGGCAAAGACATGCCACCATTTATCCGGCAGGGGCTGCTGGCCGGTGGCACTGAATCCGGCAGGGGGATTAAGCGGCAGCGCCGGTGGGGTGTCGGGGACGGCGCAGCCGACCAGGAAAAAGAGAAGAAAACAGGCGGTTGTCACCGGTGTCAGGCGGCGGGGTGTTGTCCCCTGGCTGGGCATCGCGGGTTCTCCTGATCGGTGGCGCCGGAAGCTGCTTCCGGCACAGTGTGGTCGCGGGATGGAAATCATTGTCGTCATCACGGCGCGGGCATATTTTCAGGGTCGATTGTAAAAGGATATTTGAAATCGTCAATTGTTTTCGTCGTAAACCATGGAAACGCTTGTTTGGCTCTGCTCCCTGCTGCTATAATATTTCGTGGCAGTTTATCGCTCTTCTGCCTGAAAAGATTCATGCCAGTTGCCGGCGACTGGGTCGGTCCAGCGCTGCCGATTATCTGTCGCAAGGGAGTTATGCGTGCGGAAATTTCGCGATATTTCCATCAAAACAAAATTTTTTGTCCTGATGGCTCTGGCCGCCGGCGCCGGGCTGCTTTTTATCTCTTCGTCTCTCTATCTTTACGAAAAAAAGACCGCCAATCGTTTTCTCGCCTCCCAGGTCAGCACCATAGCGGACATTGTCGCAGCAAACAGCGTCACTGCGGTCATTAGCCGTGACTATGCCGGTGGCGCGGAAGTCCTCCGTTCCCTGCAACTGAAATCCGATATCGTCGCTGCGGTGCTCTACGACCGGCAAGGAGGTGTCTTCAGCCGTTATGACCGGGGCGGCGAGGAGGCAGCCGTCGGAGCGGCGGCGATAGGCAGGATGTTCCCGGATACGCGACAGATCGTTGATCTGGCGAAAAAAAAAGGCGGGCTCCTCATCAATGCCGGCGGCTATCTGCATGTTGTGCGGCCATTGCTGATGAACGGTGAGACGGTGGGAGCCGTCTATCTCATTGACGACCGGGGTCAGATGAAACGCCGGCTCAATGCCTATATTTATGTTGTTTTCGCCATTGCCGCGGTAACCCTGTTTGTCGTCATGGCCATTGCCGCCCGGCTCCATACCCTCTTCACCGCGCCCCTGCGTGAGCTGATGGAGTCCATGCGGCAGGTGGCCGGCGGCGAGGAGTATTCCGTCCGGGTAGCGAAACAAGGCAATGACGAATTCGGCGTCCTGATCGATCATTTCAACGCCATGCTGAGCGAGATTCAGAGTCGGGACAGAAAGTTGCAAGGGTACAGCTCCTCTCTGCAAAAAATGGTGGAACTGCGCACCGAGGAACTGTCCTGCGCCAATCGGGAGCTGGAGCTGGTGGTCACTGATCTGGAAAAGGCGAAAGCAGCGGCAGAGGCCGCCAGCCGGGCGAAAAGCGAATTTCTCGCCACCATGAGCCATGAGATCCGCACGCCGATGAACGGCATTCTCGGCATGACCGAGCTGCTGCGTGGGACCGGGCTCAATAACCGGCAACTCCGTTTCGCCCAGACCATCCAGCGGGCGGTTGATTCGCTTATGGGGGTCATCAACGATATCCTCGATTTTTCCAAGATCGAGGCCGGTAAGCTGGAGCTTGAGGAGCACTCCTTTGACCTGCGGGAACTGGTGGAGGACACGGCGGAGATGATGGCCGAGGCCGCTCATCTCAAGGGGCTGGAGCTGATTCCGGTATTGCCGGCCGCCATGCCGCGGCTCTTTGCCGGGGACTCGAACCGTCTGCGGCAGATCCTTGTCAATCTGCTCAGCAATGCGGTGAAATTCACCGAGGTCGGTCAGGTGCTCCTGCGGGTCGAGGTTGTCAGCGAAAATGACCAGGAGGTGACCTTTCTTTTTGCCGTGGAGGATACCGGCATCGGTATCAGCCAGGAGATCCGGGAGCGGATTTTCGATGCCTTTTCCCAGGCGGACAGTTCCACCACCCGCAAGTACGGCGGTACCGGCCTTGGTCTTGCCATCTCCAAGAAGCTGGTGGGGCTGATGGGCGGCGACATCGGCGTCGTCAGTCAGCCGGGCCGGGGTTCCACCTTCTGGTTCAGGGTCTCTCTGCGGCGGCTGCCCGATGAAGTAGTGGACGATGAACAGCTTATGCAGAACCTGCTTGGTTTGCGGGTGTTGATTGTCGATGATAATCCTCTGAACCGCGCCATCCTGA
>CAZUZJ010000022.1:0-16428 GCA_964624225.1 uncultured Desulfobulbia bacterium
TCGCTGTCGAGGGCGATGTGCAGCGGCAGGCCGCTTGCCTGCTGGCCGGCGGACAGGGTAACGGTGAGCGCCGCCTCGTGTTCACCGGCAGCGGCCATGGATGGGCCGGGGTACAGGGTGGCGGTCCCGGTCATTTCCTGGAGAATGACGGGCTGCAGACCGATGCGGGCGGCAGCGGTGATTGTCAGGGCGGTGCTGGAGTCAAGCCTGGTCAGCAACGGGGAAAAAGCGGCTAGCCGATGCGGATGCAGATTCGTCCCGGTTAGGTTTACCGCCAGGGTATGCGCGGCAGCACCATAGTGACCGGTTACCAGGATGGGTTCGTTGTCGGGATCAAGGGTCAGCTGGAAGGCAGGTTGTCCCGGGTCGGTCAGATCGATCTCCGCGGCAAAGGGCAGCCGGATGACACCCCGGTCGGTCCGGCAGATGAGGGCGGCCTGCCGGATGCTGAGCTCTCGTGGAAGAAAGGCGGGAAGTCCGGTCGACCCAGCAGAGGCCTTCTGACCCTGCCTCTCCTTCAGCAGCTTGTTAAGTCCAGCGTCGCCGATGAGCAGGTTGCCATCGGAAAACCGGCAGCGCATCTCCACCCCGCTTAAAGTGAGACGGTCGATCCGACCGCGCAGCAGGTTGGCTGCGGAGTAGTCCGCCGCCACGGAGGCAATGTGGAGCACCGGACTATCGGTCGACCCCATCACTATCTCGCTCTGCAGCCGACCGGGACCGACCAGCACCGGCCGCACCAGCAGGGGGGGGAGACCGTGTTCTGCGGCAAGAGCGGGCAGCAGCCGGCCGGCAAGAAAGGCTGGCGCAACAATGGTCAGCCCGGCCCACAGGAGCAGAGGGACGGCCGCAAGCAGCAGCCCTGCCGTCAGAAGAAGATGTCTGGTGCGTGCGGTCATGGTGTGCGATAAAGAGCTGTCGTGACGGCAAACGACCCTGCCGGCGAAAACGAATTCCTATTCGATGTTCATCAGTTTGAGGATGACAATCCCGGCCTCATAGAGCAGATAAAGCGGACCGCCCATGAGCAGCATGTTGACCACGTCGGGGGTCGGGGTCAACAGAGCGGCGACGATGCTGATGGCAAGCACTGCATACCGTCTGTTTTTGGCAAAGGTGGCGCGGGGGCAGACCCCGGTCCGGGCGAAAAAGATCATGAAGATCGGCAGTTCGAAGATGAGACCGAAAGCGAGGACAAAGACGGTGACAAAGGAAACGAACCGGCCCACCGAGATAACCGGCTGGATCTGTTCCGACTCGAAACCAAGCAGGAAAGTGATGCCGAAGGGCAGGGTGACGAAATAGCAGAACAGGGCGCCGCCGTAAAAGAGCAGGCAGGTGAAGAGGATAAAGGCGATCTGGGTTTTCCCGCTCAGGGCAAAGGGGCGGGCCATGGCCCGCCAGAAACAGGTGACGATCCAGGGCATGAGAACAAAGAGGGTGGTGAACAGCGCCAGCCTGACGTGGGCGAGAAAGGGTTCGGCCACGGTGAAAAAGGCGAGTTTCTGGTTGAGATGGGCCTGGATGGCGGCGAAAATGGCAGGAGTGAGAAAATAAAACGCCAGGGTGCCGAGCCCGATCCCCAGGAGAAGTGACAGGATGGTTTTGCGCAGTTCCAGAAGAAAGCCGACCAGTTTCCTGCCGGGCGGAAGCAACTTCGACCGCGATTCGTTACGGGCTGACAAGGCGGCAGGGCTCACGGGGCGCACTCCTCGTCACCGGGGCCGGTTATGGAAAGGGACGGCAAAGAAGGCATCCCGTTGCCCGTCCGGTGGTGAATGATTGTCATCACGGGAAAAGACGGTCGATCAGCCGGCTTACCGCCGACCGGAGCATTTCCAGGTCGGTCATGCCGGTCGGGTCGATGCCGCTGCTTCGGCACCATTCCTCCAGATTGTAAAGCGTTGCCAGAAACAGGTCGCGCTGCTCCGGTCCGGGGCGAAACCCCTGCCTGATTCGTTCATGCTGAAGCAGAGGGATCAGGGCGTCGTTGCCCGCATAATAGTCGGCAAGACCCTGACCGGCGATCCAGCGGTCCAGGGTCAGATCCGTTGGTTCGGCAAAGCCCCGGCAGTGGGGTTCGGTCAGCAGCACAAAAAAAACATGGTCAGTGCCGCTGTCATCGCGCCACGCCCCCCGGCCCAGTGGGTAGGTGCGGCAGGCGGCGGGCCGGTTCGGATAGACCCGGCAGCCCTGCGCCGAGATAAAGGGGCAGGAGTCCCTGCCGTCATCCACCATGCCGAGGTAAACCTCGGGAAAGATGGCATCCTCCGCGCTTTCGACAACGGCGTAGTGCTCGAGAAAGTGCCGGCCGGAGATGCCGAGTTCCCTGGCCAGCCGCAGGACGTCGTAAGGGGAGAGGGCAAGTTCGAGCTGGCGGCAGCACTCGGTGAAGCAGGGCACCCCCGGATGGCAGGCAAAGCTGAAATGCGCGCCGGCATGCAGCCGACGGACATGCGCCGGCAAACGAAGATCGGGTTCCCGGACTGCCATCAGCAGGCTCAGGCGGCCTCTTTCCGCCAGAGAATGAGCAGCGGGCTGGCCACGAAGATCGAGGAGTAGGTGCCCACCAGAATGCCGACCAGCAGGGCAAAGGTAAAGTCATGGAGCACCGTGCCGCCGAAGAAATAGAGGGGCAGCAGCGCCATGGCCGTGGTCAGAGCGGTGGCGACGGTCCGGCTCATCACCTCGTTGACGCTGCTGTTGATGATGCTGCCCATGTCCGGATTGTCGTTTTGCTTCTTCATGTTTTCCCGGACCCGGTCAAAGACGATAACCGTATCGTTTAAGGAATAACCGGCCAGGGTGAGGAGGGCGGTGATAATGAGCAGGGTGATCTCGATGTCGAGCAGCCAGCAGACCCCCAAGACCAGGACCACGTCGTGGAAGGTGGCGATGGCCGCCGCCACCCCGAACCGGTAGTCGAAACGGAGGGCGATGTAGATGACGACCCCGGCCAGGGAGATGAGAACGGCCTGCAGGGCCTTTTCCTTGAGGGCGTCACTCACCGAGGCGCCGATCTCCGACTGGCTTTCCAGACTGAACTGGTATTCCGGCAGTTTGTCGTTGAGAAAGGCGGTGATGGTTTCCGCGTCCTTGCCGACGATCTGGGCCGATTTCTTGATTTTGACGATCAGCCGGTTTTCGCTGGTCACCGGTTGCAGGTCCACCCCGTGCAGCTCGCTGCCGGCAAAGGTCTTGCGCACCTTTTCCAGGTCATAGGCCTGGGCCGCCTGGTACTGGAGGAGCGAGCCGCCGGCAAAGTCGACGCCGATGTTTCCTTGCCCGCGCATCAGTTGCACGAAGGCGAAGAGGCCGATCAGCGTCAGGACGGCGGAGATGGTAAAGGTGATTTTGCGCATCTTCATGTAGTCGAGACTGGGCTTCTTGATGAGCTGGGCAAAACGGAAGGGCCGCAGCATTTTCTTGAAGTAGAGACTGTCATACACCATCTTGGTGCAGACCAGGGTGGTGAAGAGGTTGATGGAGACGCCGAGTGTCAGGGTGACGGCAAACCCTTTGATCGGGCCGGTGCCGAAAAGAAAGAGGGCAAAGGCGGTGATCAGGGTGGTGACGTGCGAGTCGATGATGGTCCAGAAGGCCTTGTCGAAACCGGCCTCCACCCCGGCCCGCGGTGATTTGCCGAGAGCGAACTCCTCACGCATCCTTTCAAAGATGATGATGTTCGAGTCCACCGCCATGCCGATGGAGAGGATGATACCGGCGATGCCCGGCAGGGTCAGGGTCGCCTGCAGGGCGGAGAGGCCGCCGAAGAGAAAGAGGATATTGAGGACCAGGGCGCCGTTGGCGATGATGCCGGAAAGCCGATAATAGAGGATCATGTAGAGGACGACCAGGGCGGTGCCGAGCAGGCCGGAAGAAATGCCCTTGTTGATCGAATCCTGGCCCAGCGAGGCGCCGATGGTCAGGTTCTGGACGATGGAGACCGGAGCGGGCAGGGCGCCGACCCGGAGGATAATGGCCAGATCGGTGGCCTCTTCATAGGTGAAGCTGCCGGAGATCTGAGCGCTGCCGCCGAGGATCTTTTCCCGGATCACCGGGGCGGAGCGGACGATGTCGTCAAGAACGATGGCCAGCCGGCGGTTGACGTTTTTCTCCGTGATCTGGCCGAAGACCTTGCCGCCGCGGCCGGTGAGATCGAGACTGACATAGGGCTCGTTGAAGTTTCCGCCCACCCGCACCTGGGCGTCTTTTACCATGTCGCCGGTCATCAGGACCTGGTTTTCCAGGAGGATGGGGGTTCTGATCTCGCGACCGGTCTGCTCGTCGATGCCCTTCTCGAAGTAAATCTGGGTGTCGTCGGGCAGGTATCGTTTGAGCGCCTCGTTGAGTTTTGCCCGACTGTCGCCCGCCTGCCACTGACCGGCGGCCTCCGCCTGCTTGATCAGGGTCGGCAGATCGACGCCGCTGTCATCCACTACCTTGAATTCGAGCTGGGCGGTCTGGCCGATCAGGGACAACGCCCTTTTCGGGTCTTTGACGCCGGGCAGCTGGACGATGATTTCATCCTTGCCCTGGCGGACGATGACCGGCTCGGCGACGCCGAACTGGTCAATGCGGTTACGGATGATCTCAAGGGACTGATTCACCGCATTTTTGTTGATGTATTCGATCTGATCATCGCTGAGTCGCAGGGTGATGCGGGGGAAGGTGCCTTCAACGGCCTGGATGGTGATGACGAGGTTGGGAAAATTCTCGCCAACCAGCTTTTCCACCGTCCCCGCCGATTCGGCGTTGGGCAGGATGAAAACCACCTCGTTTTTGTTGGTTGAGGGAGTCTGCACCACCGATATCTGCTGGTCTTTGAGGCTGTTTTTGAGATCCTGGGCGGCAAAATCCAGGGAATTTTCCATGGCCTTGTCGAGATCGACCTTGAGAACCAGATGCATGCCGCCCTGCAGGTCGAGACCGAGATTGAGGCCTTCGGCCGAAACATATTTCTTCCACCACTCCGGCATGTTGCCGTAAAAGGTGGGAAGAAGGGTCAGCCCGGAAAAGGCGATGAGAACGAGAAGCAGGAGAAATTTCCATTTAATCGATGTATTCATTCACAGTGCTCCTTGGCCTGTAGTATTGTCAGAGTGATACGCTGCGGGATTATACCCCAGATGGCAGAGAAGTCAATCGGCCGCTCTCGCAATTGACGATTTCGGTTTTTCCCGGAATCGGTTATGGTGGTGGAAACGGCCTTCCAGGCCGCATGAGAGGAACCGGAGAGAACGAGCAATGGTGGAGATCGGTGAACGAACGGAGATGGTCGGGTATCAGGGTGCCGACCCTGATCCTCTGGGGCGGAGAAGACAGGATTTCCCACCTGGAAAACGGCCGGTTGCTGGCCCGGGAGATCGGCGGCGCCTCTTTTTTTGTCATTGACGGCGCTGCCCATCCCTGTTATCTGGAACAGCCTGCAATATGATGGTGTCGCAAAAATCGCAAACCATGGCGGGCGGGAAAGTGGAAACAACGAGTTACAATGCACCGCCCGTCGGAATCGCGGCTTTTTACGATACCGACAAATATAAGGCATCGCGCACTGGCGGCCTTTCTGCAGGAAAGATGGCCGTGAACGTCGCTTTGTCTGTCATGCCGGAGAGGCGCCTCTCCGCCACCATGGGAAGGGAAGGATGAAGAAAACCCCGAAAAAACATCAGGAAAAGCCGAGCCTGGAGCTGGCTCGCCTCATCGGCCACGCCGCCCTCGACAAAAAAGCCGAGGATCTGGTGATCCTCGATGTGCATGAGATCTCGTCATTTACCGATTATTTCGTCATCATGAGCGGCCGCTCCACCCGCCATGTCCAGGGCCTGGCCGAGGCGGTGGACAGCGAGCTGCGCACGAAACGTCTGGAGGAGGCCACCACCGAGGGCCTGCAGGAAGGCTCGTGGGTGCTGCTCGATTACGGTGATGTGGTGGTCCATATCTTTTACCATGAGGAGCGGTCCTTTTATGACCTGGAAGGGCTCTGGCATGACGCCCCCCGCATCGCCGTGGAGGAACGGAAAGAGGAAGCCCGATGAGATATATCAGTACCCGCGGGGGGATCGCCCCCATTCCCTTTAAGCAGGCGGTGATGATGGGACTGGCCACGGACGGCGGGCTGCTCCTGCCCCAGACCATCCCGCAGATCGGGCCGGCAACGGTGGCCGCCTGGCGTCTTCTTTCTTACCCTGATCTTGCCCACGCCGTCCTTTCTCTTTTTATCGACGACATTCCGGCTGCGGATCTCAAGATGCTGATCGACCGGTCCTACCGCACCTTCAGTCATCCTGATATCACCCCGCTGGTGAAGAAAGGCGAGCTGCACATCCTCGAGCTTTTCCACGGCCCGACCCTGGCCTTCAAAGACGTTGCCCTCCAGTTCCTCGGCAATGTCTTTGCGTATCTGCTCCAGGAAAGCGGGGCGAAGATGAACATCCTCGGCGCCACCTCGGGCGATACCGGCAGTGCCGCCATCTCCGGGGTGCGGGGCAAGGAGCGGATCAACATCTTCATCATCCATCCCCACAAGCGGGTCAGCCCTATCCAGGAGCTGCAGATGACCACCGTCACCGATGCCAACGTCTTCAATCTGGCGGTGCGCGGCACCTTTGACGACGGTCAGGCCATCGTCAAGACCCTGTTCAACGACATCCCCTTCAAGGAGAGGTATCATCTCGGCGCGGTCAATTCCATCAACTGGGCCCGCATCCTCGCCCAGGTTGTCTACTATGTCCGGGCAGCATTGCAGCTCACCGAAGAGGGCGGCATGGTTGACTTTGCCGTGCCCACCGGCAATTTTGGCGATATCTTCGCAGGCTATGTCGCCCGCCGTATGCTGCCCGACCGGATCCGTCATCTGGTGCTCGCCACCAATGAAAACAATCTGCTCAGCCGGTTTGTCGAGCAGGGCGATTATTCCCTCGGCCGGGTCGTGCAGACCTCCAGTCCGTCCATGGATATCCAGGTGGCGAGCAACTTCGAGCGCTACCTTTATTTGCTGTATGATCAGGATGCGGAGCGCACCCGCCAGGCGATGGCCGATTTTGCCGGCAGCGGCAGTCTGCGTTTTTCGCCGCCGGAGCTGGCGCGAATCCAGGCCGATTTTCTGACTGCGAGCATCGATCAGCAGCAGACTCTGGCGGTGATCGCTGAGTGGTACCGGCAGAACGGCTATGTGCTCGACCCGCATACCGCAGTCGGGGTGGGCGCCGCCCTCCGCCATCGCGATCCGGCCGTGCCCATGGTCTGTCTGGCCACCGCCCATCCGGCCAAATTCGGGGATGCGGTGCAGGCCGCCACCGGCCGGCCGCCGGAGTTGCCGGCCGGGCTTGCCGATCTGTCCGGCCGGGAGAGCCGCTGCCAGGTGCTTGACGCCGATGCCGCCCAGGTGAAGAGGTTTATCGAGGACCACGCCATCTGAACGGAATCGGCGGCGGAGCCGGGTTATTCCATGCCGACCGTGACGGTGACGTGGGTCTTGCCGTCTGTCGGCGTGACGGCGATGTGGGCGTTTTTCCCCTCTTTTGTATAGATGAGCATGGTCTGGTCGCCCATGTTCATCGATGCCTCTTCCTTCCAGCCGCGGGCCGGCATCTGTTCCTTGTAGCTGGCAGCCACCTTGTCGACGGGGTCAGCGGTGACCAGGGTAACGGAATGCCCGCCGTTGACCTCGACCGCCGATACCGGAGTGGCCGGCTGGTAGAGTGGAACGTCGGCGGGGAAGTTGGCCGGGATCTCGGTGGCCTCTCCGGTGGTGACCGAATATTTCTCGCCTTCCGTCTCACCGGTGATCTTCATCCCCTTGTCCTGAATATCGACATCCGCCTTGCCGCCGGTTTCCTTTTCGATCTGCTTCTCAACCGCCTTTTCCTCTGCCTGGTTGCCGCAGCCGGTGAAAAAAAGAAGAAAACAGCAGAGTGCCATGTGGATTTTTTTCATGTTGAGCCTCCTTTGAATAAATATGTGGGATACGATGTTGATTTCTTCGGCAGCAGCGTTTCGTCTCACTGCCCGGCAAGGGTGCGGCAGATCATCTCCTGCCAGGTGCTGATCTGCTCCGCGTAGCGTTTTGCATCCGTCTCCATGCCGCACGCCGTGCAGACCGCCCGGGCATTGCTTCAGCGACCGCGCAGGATGACCGGGCCGCCGCAGAAGAGGCAGGTCAGCCGCGGTTCTGTCGCACTGTCGCTGGTCTTGTGTCGCATGGAACCCTTATTGCCTGTGTGCATATTGTTTTGCCCTGTCGGAAGAAAAAAAATATACTAACCAACGAATCTCATTGTTGAAAGAAAAATCGGCGGCAGGTGGGTAATGGACAAACTGACGATAACCGGACTGACCGGCGGCATGGGGTCCGGGAAGAGTTCCGTCGCCGCCTTTCTCTGCCGGACTTTCCCTGTCGCCTGTTTCAGCGCCGATCGAGTCGTCCATGAGCTGCTTGAACCAGAACAGTCATGCTGGCAGGTGGTGCGCGATCTCAACCGCGCCTTTCTCAGGGAGGATGGCACCCTCAATAAGCCCCTTTTCCGTGAGGCCCTTTTCGCCGATGTCGTCCTGCGGCGTGAGGTGAACCGGCGCATGCACCCCTTGGTTCATCAGCTTCTGATGGAAAAAATAGAGCGGCACGGCCGGGAAACTGGCCAGTGTCATTTTCTCGTCGAGGTGCCGTTGCTCTTTGAGGCGGGTTGGCAGCGCCTGTTTGCTGCAATCATTGTCGTCTATGCGCGCCGGGCAATGTCCATTGGCAGGGTGATGCAGCGTGACCGGGTTTCCCGGCAACAGGCGGAACAGGCCATCGCCTGTCAGGGAAGACTGCTTGACAAGGCGCTCTGCGCTGATCACGTCGTGGACAACAGCGGCATGTGGATCGATACCGTTTTGCAGCTGCTTCATCTGGGCAAGGTGTTGTGGGGGGATGGCGGCATAGAGGGGCAAGCGGAAAAGCTGCAAAAAAAATCTTGACATCATCGAGGAAATACAGCATCTAATAATGATTATATCTCAGATCCTTCCCAGTCCAAACTGCAAGAAGTTCATAAAGACCCTGACCGTACTGTTACGATTTCTGAATTTATCGAATCCTTTTACTTTCACAAAAAATACAATCACGCACATCCCATTACAATCGGTTTGACTTTATACCATATGCGTCGTCTCCGGTTTGCCGCGTCCCGTGCCGGAGGTGGTAGTATGCATGGCAGCGTGGCTGCATTTTCAAAACAGCTCGCCTGTTCCCTGCCATGCGGGAAAGGAAACGTGTTTCATCCGCGCAAGATGTATCGTGTCCGGCCTGAGCCGTCCTTTGTCTCCTTGCACTGTTTAAGGAGCTCTTTGTGTTGATTCATCTTCCGCTTGCACCGCCTTGTCGCACTGTTGCCAAAGAAAGTGCGGCGTGATTGACCCCCCTTGCCCTGGAAAACTGCACGATTTCTTGCCACCGTGTTTTCCTGTCGGCTGACTGAGGTGGAGTGGTTTGCTGTCGCCGCGTCCGTGAAGAGATATGGCGGCATCGGCGCTCCGTGCTTCGTTTTTTTTCTATGAAAGATCGTTATTTGTCACTGTTGCAGCGGCGTCCGGTCGCGTCTGCCTTTGCGGGATCGCCACCTTGCGCACAAATGAAACGGCGGAAAACCGGCGGAACCCGGGCCGTCACAAACACAATCTGTTGAGGAGAAAGAAAGGCAGATGAATTTGACTGATTTGAAAGTAATGAAGATCAATGAGTTGACGCAACTGGCCAAGGATCTCGGTGTCGAAGGCTTCAGCGCCATGCGCAAGCAGGAATTGATCTTTGCCATCATCCAGACCAAGACCAAGGAGATGGAAAAAAACGGGGTGGTGCGGGGAAATGGTGTCCTCGAAGTCCTGCCGGACGGATTTGGTTTTCTGCGTTCGCCTGATTTCAACTATCTGCCGGGCCCTGATGACATTTATGTCTCTCCGTCGCAGATCCGCCGCCTCAACCTGCGCACCGGCGATAGCATCGACGGCCTTGTTCGTTCCCCAAAAGAGGGGGAACGCTATTTTGCGCTGCTCAAGGTGGAGAGCGTCAACTATCAGGCCCCGGACAACTGCAAAAATAAAACGATTTTCGCCAACCTGACTCCTCTTCACCCCCAGGAGCGAATCGTTCTCGAACACGAGCCGGATAACTACTCCATGCGGATGATGGATATCATGTCGCCCATCGGCAAGGGGCAGCGCGGCCTCATCGTCGCCCCGCCTCGCACCGGTAAAACGGTCCTGCTCAAAGATATCGCCAACAGTATCACCCACAATCGCAAGGAAATCGTTCTCATCGTTCTTCTCATCGATGAACGGCCCGAAGAAGTCACCGACATGGCGCGCAGCGTCAAGGCCGAGGTGATCAGCTCAACCTTTGATGAGCCGCCCCAGCGTCATATCCAGGTGGCGGAGATGGTTCTCCAGAAGGCAAAAAGGCTGGTGGAACACAAGTTTGACGTGGTCATTCTTCTTGACAGCATCACCCGACTGGCCCGCGCTTACAACACCGTCATGCCGTCGAGCGGCAAGATCCTGTCCGGCGGCGTTGATTCCAATGCCCTGCACCGGCCGAAACGTTTTTTCGGTGCGGCCCGTAACATCGAAGAGGGCGGCAGTCTCTCCATCATCGCCACCGCCCTGATTGAAACCGGCAGCCGGATGGATGAGGTGATTTTCGAGGAGTTCAAGGGCACGGGCAATATGGAAATCGTCCTGGATCGCAAGATGGCCGACCGTCGTCTCTTTCCTGCCATGGATATCAATAAATCCGGGACCAGGAAGGAGGAGCTGCTGCTTGCTCCTGAAGTCATCAACCGGACCTGGATTCTCCGCAAGCTGCTGTCCAATATGAAGGCTGCCGATGCCATGGAATTTCTCCTCGACAAGATGAAGGGAACCAAGACCAATCAGGAATTTTTCGACCTGATGAACGGTTGATCGCGGCCGGCCCACCCCCTCCTGATCGCGGCCCTTCTTTCCGGTTGCAAAAAAAAACAGGTCGTTTATAATCATCTGTTTTCCGTCGGAGCGGGGCAGGATGCTCCCGCCGCCGGCGTCAGTGCGATGTTACCTACTCTTTTCGGAGGTTGTGAGATGAAAAAAGATACCCATCCTGAATATCACAAACTGAACGCGGTTTGCGCCTGCGGCAATGAAGTACCGATTGGCAGTGTCCTGTCGGAGATGCGGGTTGAGATCTGTTCCGCCTGTCATCCTTTTTTCACCGGTAAGCAGAAATTGATCGACACCGCTGGCCGGGTGGAGAAATTCCTGAAAAAATACGGAAAAACTCTGCAGAAATAAGCTGTTTCTCTTCTTTTTCCAGGTATGTTCGCCCAATTTGCCGATATCGCCGAAAAGCTGGCCGAGCTTGAGGGGATGCTCTCTGACCCGGCTGTGCTCGCCGATCAGGAGGCGTATCAGCGGGTGGCGCGGGAACATGCCCGGGTGGCAAAGCTCCATGGCCTTTACAGCCGCTTTCAGCAGGTGAGCCGTCAGCTGGAGGAAAGCCAGACGCTGCTGCATCAGGAAGACGATGAAGAGATGCGGGAGCTGGTGCGGAGCGACATCGCCGAGCTGAGTGACAAGGCGACGCAGCTCGAAAATGAGATGCGTATCGCTCTGCTGCCCCGCGATCCCAATGACGAGAAGAACATCCTGCTTGAGATCCGGGCCGGCACCGGCGGTGACGAGGCTGCCCTCTTTGTCAGCGACTTGTTCCGGATGTATTCGAAATATGCGGAGATACAGGGCTGGCGGGTCGAGATCATGAGCAGCAGTCCCATCGGCATCGGCGGCTTCAAGGAGATTGTCGCCCTGATCAGCGGTGAACAGGTCTACAGCCGGCTCAAATATGAATCCGGCGTCCACCGGGTCCAGCGGGTGCCGGCCACCGAGGCCCAGGGCCGCATCCACACCTCGGCGGTAACGGTGGCGGTCATCCCGGAGGCGGAAGAGGTGGAGCTGTCCATTGATCCGAGTGAGCTGCGTTTCGATGTCTACCGATCCTCCGGCCCCGGCGGCCAGAGCGTCAATACCACCGATTCGGCGGTGCGGGTCACCCATCTGCCCACCGGTATGGTGGTTACCTGTCAGGACGAGAAGTCGCAGCATAAAAACAAGGCCAAGGCCCTGAAGGTGCTGCGGGCCCGACTGCTTGACCAGATGCAGCAGGAACAGCATGACCGCATCTCCGAGCAGCGGCGAAGTCAGGTGGGCAGCGGGGACCGCAGTGAGCGGATCCGCACCTATAACTTTCCCCAGGGCCGCATGACCGATCACCGGATCAATCTGACCCTCTACAAACTCGATGACATCATGCTTGGCAAGCTCAACAGCGTCATCGAACCGCTCATCGCCCATCATCAGGCCGAATCTCTGAAAAGATTGCAGTGATGCAGGTTCCTCCCGTTCAGAATCCTTCTCTGATAACCCATTTTCGCCGGCTTCCGTATTGGTTCACGCTTTGCTGTGCTGGTCAGCGCTTTCGACCATGAAGGCGATCGATCTCTATCAGCACGGCCTGCAGCTCCTGAAAGAGGCGGATATCCCTGACCCGGAAGTCGATTCATCCCTGCTGCTCGGCCACCTGCTCGGTCTTTCCCGGACCGGTCTGCTCCTCCATGAGGAAGGGATGACCGAGCCGCTCATTCGCCGTTTTGATGCCCTGCTGGAGAGGCGACTGCGGCGGGAGCCCCTGGCCTATATTCTCGGCGAGCAGGAATTCTGGTCCTTACCGTTTTTTGTTACTCCTGATGTTCTCATCCCCCGTCCGGAAACCGAACTGCTGATCGAGATCGTTCTGCAGGCGATCCAGGGTGAAGGCATCACCCTGGCGGGGGCTTCCCTGCTCGACATGGGCACCGGCAGCGGCGTTATCCCGGTCGTGCTTGCCCGGGAACTGCCCGGCAGCACGATTTACAGCCTCGACATCTCCCTGGCCGCCCAGCAGGTGGCCCGGCGCAATGCAGAGCGGCACGGGGTGGCTGATCGTGTTTTTTTTATCACATCGGACTGGCTCTCCGCCCTGCGCCAGGCTCCGCTCTTTGATCTGGTGATCAGCAATCCGCCTTATGTCGCCCGGGAATCCTTTGCCGACCTGCAACCCGAGGTGCGCGACTATGAGCCTCGCCTGGCCTTGGACGGCGGGCAGGCTGGGATGGAGGTGATGGCCGGTTTTGCCGGGGGGCTTGCCGCCATCATCAAATCAGGGGGCCGTTTTTTCATGGAGATCGGGGCCGGGCAGGGGCAGCTGGTCATGGAACTTTTTTCCTCGCTGGCCGAATTTGACGGTCTGACCGTTTATGAGGATTACGCGGGGTTGCCGAGAATTTTTCACGCAAGGCGTGCATAACTATGGATAAGATTGTCATCGAAGGCGGCAGAGAACTGCGGGGAGAGATCCGCATCAGCGGAGCAAAGAACGGGGCGTTGCCGGTCATTGCCGCAACCCTGCTCTGCCCGGGGGAGCATGTCATCCGCAATGTTCCTGATTTGCGGGATATCACCACCATTCTCCGGCTGCTGGAGAGTCTCGGCGCCAGCTGGGAGAGGCCGGAAAAAGACGTCCTGCGCATCAATGCCGACAACGTCAATCGCTTCGAGGCCTCCTACGATCTGGTGAAGACCATGCGCGCTTCGGTGCTGGTGCTGGGGCCGCTGCTGGCCCGGCTCGGCCGGGCCAGGGTGTCGCTGCCCGGCGGTTGCGCCATCGGCGCCCGGCCCATCGATTTTCACATGCAGGGCTTTCAGAAGCTCGGCGCCCAGCTTTCCCTGGAGGAAGGCTATGTCGATGCCCATGTCACCGGCAGACTGCGGGGCGGCACGATCTATTTCGACATCCCCTCGGTCACCGGCACCGAGAATATCCTGATGGCTGCCGCACTGGGCGAGGGAACGACGGTGATCAAAAACGCGGCCCGGGAGCCGGAGATCGCTAATCTCATCGACATGCTGACCGGCATGGGGGCGCGGATCGAGGGTCGCACCACCGACCGGCTCACCGTGCATGGCGTCGCGGAGTTGCGGCCAACCGAAACCACCATTATTCCCGACCGCATCGAGGCCGGCACCTACCTCATGGCGGTGGGCGCGGCCGGTGGTGACCTGACGATCACGAATTGCAATCCGGCCCACCTGCCGTCATTGCTCGAAAAACTGCGGCATGCCGGACTTTTTGTCGAGGAGGGCAGTGAGACGATCCGGGTCATCCGCTCCGGACCGCTGAAAAACATTGACATCAAGACCATGCCCTTTCCCGGCTTTCCCACCGATCTTCAGGCCCAGATCATGGCCCTGACGACCCTGACCGAGGGGCTTAGTGTCATTCACGAAAATATTTTCGAGAATCGTTTTATGCATGTCGCCGAACTGCGGCGGATGGGGGCCGACATCCGGGTCGAGGGCGGCAAGGCCATTGTCAAGGGGACCGGCAAACTGACCGGCGCCCGGGTCATGGCCACCGATCTGCGGGCCAGTGCCTCCCTCGTCATCGCCGGGCTTGCCGCCCAGGGGCGGACGGAGATTTCCCGGGTCTATCATCTCGACCGGGGCTATGACGATCTGGTCGGCAAACTTTCCGGTGTCGGCGCCAGAATCTGGCGGGAGAAGGAATAACGCCCGTTTCAGACGACCCACACCGCCGTACCCTCGGCCATGGCCACCACCCGGTCCGTTACCCCGGTATAGTTCTCCTTGGTGAACATCCCCTTGCTGCGGCCCATGACGATGGTGCCGAAATTATCCATCAGGGCCTGGCGGACGATCTGGCGGCTCGGGTAGAGGCCGGTGCCGGTCTGCCGGGTGTGGATGCGCTCCTGCGGAAAACCGGCGTCGAGCAGCATCTGCCGCGGCGCGGCAAACAGGCTGTCCGGCTGGTGAAAATGGTCATCGCACCACTCCTTGCCCCAGTAGTCATAGCAGTCCTGGGGGTCGACCTCGATGTTTTTGGTGAAAAAGGCCTGGGAGTTGAACAGGGTGATTTCCGCCCGGGGATGGCCGCTTAGAATAAAGGCCAGGTGGTCGAGGGCCTTCAGGGCGTGGGGAGTGCCGTCCACCGGCACGAAAAAGGTCTGGGAGGTGATATCGCCATCGATGATCCACACCGGCACGTCGGTGCATTTTTCCAGGATCCGCCGGGAGACGCTGCCGAGAATCAGCTCCTGGATCAGGCTCAAACCGCGGCGGCCGATGACCAGGGCGTCATAGAGACCCTGACGGGCATGATGGATGATCTCGTCGGCCACCGCCGTGGTGGTAGCCCTGACTTGCCAGGTTAATCGATTGTCCGTTACCCCCTTTTGCCGGAAAAAATCGGCGAATTTGCGCGCCACCGCTTCGCACTGCCGGTATTTCTGTCGGCTTTCCGGCCGCAAAACGTTGAGCAGTTCATCCTGTTCCAGCCACTCCTTGCCGGCGGTCATCCCGGAACAGTGGGCCAGAGACAGGAGGTGGAAGGTAACCTCCTCGACATCGGCAAAGAGCCGGCTCAAATAGTGAACAGCGTTGTGGCTGTAAATCGATTCGTCAATGGCGACCAGGATTTTTTTCTCCATTTTCCGCTCCTTCGGTTTTCAGGCTTGTTGCGTGGCGTCTCTTCTTTTCCTGATCACGATACCCTCCTCTCCCGTTTTCCTGCCAGCTTTTTTTGATTGACAGGGGTTCTCTCTTCTTCCTACAACAAAAAGAGATGGGAAGCGGCGCGGCCTCCGGCCACACTGGTGCCGCCTGCTGTGTCGCTGGCAATGACAATGAACGGACAAGAAGGGACCGCGCTCCGGCGCGCTCCCCAAGTGAGGAATGGTATGGATCCCGCAGCTCTCATTCCGGCACCCGATGCGCTGCCGGTGCACTGGCCCCTGTTGCAGTTCCTGCTCACCCTGACGACCTTTTTGCATCTTGTCGCCATGAACGTCCTGCTCGGCGGCGGGGTGCTGGCCTTTGTCTCTTCCCTGTCGCGGCAGGAGGCAGACCGGCTGCTCAGCAGGGACATGGCCAGGGTGTTGCCGTATCTCCTCGCCTTTACCATCAATTTCGGGGTGGCGCCGCTGCTCTTTCTCCAGACCCTCTACGGCCAGTTTTTTTACACGAGCACGGTACTGATGGCCGTCCACTGGCTGGCGATCGTCGGCCTGCTCATCATTGCCTACTACGGCGCCTATCTCTTTGTCCTCAGATTCGACGACCTTCGCCATCTGCGGCCCTTTGTCATCGGCCTGGTCTGTCTGCTGCTGCTGGTGATCTCCTTTTTCTTTACCAACAACATCAGCATCATGCAGATGGTGGAGAGCTGGCCTGGCTATTTTGCCAACCGTAACGGCTGGCTGGTCAACGGCGCAGACCCGACCCTGCTGCCCAGGTCTCTCCACTTTGTCCTTTCCGGCATCGCGGTCGGCAGTCTGGCGGTTGCGGTCTATTCGGACTTCC
>CAZUZJ010000023.1:0-16306 GCA_964624225.1 uncultured Desulfobulbia bacterium
AAGGAGGCCGCCCGCCGGCTGCTTGCCCGCTTCGGCAGCCTGGCCGCAACCCTGGAGGCGGCTCCGGCTGACTTGCAGAGCGTGGCCGGCATCGGCGAGCGCAACGGCTTTGCCATTTCCTTTATCCAGAGCGTGGCCCGCCGCTATCTCAAGCAGCGGCTTGCCGGTAAACAGTATCTCCGTTCTTCCGGCGAGGTGGCCGACTACCTGATCCATTCCATGCGGGATCTGAAAAAGGAGGTGCTGCTGGCCATCTTCCTCGATGCCTCCTACGCCATCATCGCCAGCGACATCCTCTTTGAAGGCACCCTGGCGGTCAACTCCGTCTACCCCCGCGAATTCATCAAGGCGATTCTGGCCCACCATGCCGCGGCGGTGATCATCGCCCACAACCACCCTTCCGGCAGCCTGCAGCCATCCGCGGCCGATAAAAAGCTCACCCGCGATCTCTACCTCGCCTGCTCACTTCTCGGCATCCAGCTGCTCGACCATTTCATCGTCGGCGCCGGGGAACGGCCCTTCAGTTTTGCCGATAACGGTCTGATGGAAGAGATCCGCCAGCAATGCGCCCTGCCGTGATGGTGCCATTTTCTGCTGCCCCCGGCCTTGCCGGTCCCGGCCTCTACCTGCACATTCCCTACTGCCGGAGCAAATGCCATTACTGCGCATTCAACTCCCGCGCAGGTCGGGAAGGGGAAATCCCCGCTTACCTGGCCGCCCTCCGACGGCATCTGGAGCAAATGGCCGCACACTCCTGCTGGCAGGGGCTGGGCTACACCTCTCTCTATATCGGCGGCGGCACCCCGACCCTCTGTCCCGCTGACGCCCTTGCCCGGCTGATCACCAGCTGCCGGACCCTTTTTTCCTTTGTCCCGGAACCGGAGATCACGGTGGAGGCCAATCCCGACACGCTCGCCGGTGATATGCTGCATCTTCTCCGCCAAGCCGGGGTAACCCGGCTCAGTATCGGGGTGCAGTCCCTTGTCCCGGACGAACTGCACAGACTCGGGCGCCGTCATACCGTCGCCGATGCCAGCCGTGCCATCCGCCAGGCCCGCCAGGTCGGCTTTGCCTCGTTGAGCCTTGATCTGATGTTTGGTCTGCCGGGCCAGACCGTCCAGAGCTGGCAGCAGACCCTGCGTGCAGCCCTTGAGTTGGCTCCGGATCACTTTTCCCTCTATGAACTGATGGTGGAGGAGGGGACGGAATGTGCGGCTCAGCTCCAGCGCCGAGCCATGACCCTGCCGACGGAGGACGAGGTGGCGGCCATGGCCGGGATCACGAATGAGCTGCTGGCGGCGGCCGGATTTCACCGCTACGAGATCTCCAATTACGCCAGAGTCGGCCACCGATGCCGACACAATTGCAACTACTGGGAAAACGGTTCGTGGCTCGGCCTGGGGGCCGGGGCGGTGGGTTCGCTCGCCGGCATGAAGATCAGCTGTGTCGTCGATCCCTCCCTCTATATCCGGCGCATCGAAGCGAATGCCGCTCCTTACCGGGAAATCGAGTCACTGTGCCGGCCTGCCCTGTTCCGGGAAACAGTGGTGATGGGGCTGCGGATGATAGACGGCATATCGCTTGCCAGGCTGGGCCAGCGCTTCGGCCTTGATCCCCTGGACTATTATGGCGCCTCCATCAGACGGCTGCTTGCCGACCGGCTGCTGGTTCTGACGGATGACCGCCTGCGCCTGGCGGCCGCGGCCCTGCCGGTGGCGAACCAGGTACTGGCCCGCCTCGTCTGAGACAGATCGTCACCCGGCCAGCTGCATGGCGTCCTCCAGCATCACCTCCAGCTCGGCCAGGACAATTTCCCGCACCCGCAAGACCGCGGCCTCGGCGGTGCTGACCAGGACAATGGAGGGGTCGCGCACCATGCCGAGGCCGAGTTTCATGCAGGCCATATTGGTCAGCCGGACAATGACCAGCGGGATATTGTCCTGATCGAATTCCTCCAGATGGTGGTCGCGGGCCAGCTCACAGTACAGGGGGGGCAGATTCCACTGTTTCAGGAGCCTGTAACCCTGCTCGGCATGGAAAGAGCGGAGCAGCTCGAAGGTCAGATCCTGGGAGATGTCGAAGTCAAGGTTCTTGTTTTCCTTCATGGCATCGATGACCCGCAAAAGAAAAAGTTTGCCGATATCGTGGATCAGGCCGCCGATGAAGGCCTCGTTGTCCTTTTCATGGTAGCTCAGTTTCCGTGCCAGCCACTGGGCGCCGATGGCGCAGCCGACGGAGTGGCGCCACAGTTCGTTCAGGATTCTGTTGAGTTTTTTATCCATGGCCTTGTACTGCATGCTCTCCGAAGCGAGCAGCACCAGCTCGCCGACCTGGCGCGCCCCGAGGCGGACAATGGCATCCCGCACGGTGGTGACCGACGCCAGCCCGCCGAAAAAGGGTGAATTGGCTGCCTTCAGAACCCCGGCCACCAGCACCTGGTCCTGATGGATCAACCGGCTCATTTCCCGAATGTCGAAATCCTCGTGCCTCGCCATTTTCAGGATACGCATGGCCACGTCGTTAAATACCGGCAGCTGAAAATTCTCCTGCGCGACAAAATCGTTGATCTGCTCAATGAGCGACCGATCTTTCATCATTATTTCACACCCAGCATCCTTTTGATTTCAGAGAGCGGCCGCGGCCGGTCCAGTCGGGGCAACTGCCGCATCACCTCGGTAAAACTCGTCAAGCCCTGACTCGCCTTGCAGATGCCATCTTCGAGCAGCGTCACCAGGCCAGAGGTCTGGGTGTTGACCTTTCTGATTTCATGGGCGGTTTTCCTCGCGATCACGGCATCCTTGACCATTTCGCCAGGAATAAGCAGTTCATGCACGGCCAGGCGCCCCTTGTAGCCGGTGAAACGGCATTTGCGACAGCCCGCCCCTTTCTTGAAGACCAGCCCGCCATCCTTTTTGTGGACATAACCCAGCCGACGCAGCTCATCCGGCCCCAGCACATGATCTTCGGCACAGGCGTCGCAGACCCTGCGAACCAGACGCTGGGCGAGAATGCCGGCCACGGTGGAGGCGATGAGAAATGCCTCGATCTGCATGTCGAGGAGCCGCAGCAGGGCGCCGGTGCTGTCCTCCGTGTGAAAGGTGGTCAGTACCTTATGACCGGTCAGCGCCGCCTCGATGGCCATTTCCGCGGAAAAGCGGTCGCGGATCTCGCCGATGACGATGATATCCGGATCCTGTCGCACCATATGTTTGAGGGTCTCCTCAAAGGTGAGGTTGATCTTCGGATTGATGGAGCACTGGGAAATGCCCTCGATGACGAACTCCACCGGATCCTCGGCGGTGATGATGCTGCAGGTGGGGGTATTGAGGTGGTTGACCGCGCTGTAGAGGGTGCTGGTCTTGCCGGAACCGGTGGGGCCGGTGATGATGATCACCCCGCTCGGCGCATCGAGGGCCTCTTCCAGAAAACGCTGAAGAACGCGGGGTTCCATGCCGAGCTCGTCGACACCGAGCAGCTCGTTCTGCTGGCCGAGCAGACGCATGACGATCTTCTCGCCGTGGATGGTGGCATAGATGGAGACGCGCAGATCGATGCGGATGTTCTGCTCTTCGAAAAAGATGCGGCCGTCCTGGTGGCGGCGACGTTCGGCAATATCGGCGCCGGCCATGATCTTCACCCGGCTGGCCAGGGCCGGCGCCATGTCCAGGGGAAAGTCCTTGTAGTTAAGCAAAACCCCGTCGCGGCGGAAGCGGATCTGCAGCTTGGTGGCCAGTGGCTCCATGTGAACGTCGCTGACGTTCTGCTTGTGGGCATCGATCAGCATGGCGTTCACCGCCTGCACCACAGCATTGTCGCCGGCCTCGGTCCTGTTCGTCTCCTTTTCCGCTTTCTGCGCCCGGGTGGCAATGGTGTTCAGCAGATCGGCGATGGAGCGTTCCCGGGCAATGCCGATGCGGATGCCTTCACCGAAAATCTTTTTGGCGGCAAGGACCTGTTCCTTGTTGAGCGGGTCGGCGAAGGCGACGAGGATGCTCTCTTCTTCCTGATGCAGGGGCAGGAATTTGTTTTCGAGATAGACCTCGATCCTGCCCCGTTGAAAGATCTTCTGGTCGATTTCCGCCACCCCGGGTTCAATGTAGGGAAAGCCGAGCTGGTAGGAGAGCACCCGCAGCAGGTCGTTTTCATCGATCAGGTTGAGATCGATCATCGCCTGGCCGAATTTGCCGGTTTTCGCCTCCTGCTGACTGGCCAGGACCATGGCCAGCTCCGCCTCGGTGATGTAGCCCAGCTCCACCAGCAGGGAACCGAGCGGCACCGACACCGGCCCGGAACGCAGGACATCCTGCACCTGCTCCTTGGTGACGTACTGCAACTCCTCCAGGACGCTGAGCAGACTGCGCTGGCTGGTCAGTTTGGCATGGACCCGCTCTGCGTAACGGAATTGCTCCTCGGTGAGAATCCCGGCTCGGATGAGCAGCTTGGCGATCTCGTTTTTCCGCTCCGGGGTCGTGGCGGTTTTACCGTCCCGTCCGCCTGCCTGCTGCTCCTTTTCCAGTTCAACCCGCACTTTCGCCATGAAGACTCCCTCTCACATCCTCTCGTCCTTTTTCCGTGCCCACGGGAAATCCTTTCTTAACTAGTAAATCTTCATCAGATGGGCAGGATATGCACCTCGATCTGAACATCATGGCGTCCCTGGACAAAAAGACCCTTTCTGCCATCAATGCCGACCGGATCGCCGAGCCGGACGGTTTTGCCGTTGATGACGCAGTGTTCCTGCGCTTCGTAGACCTGCAGGGCCCGACAG
The DNA here is from genome assembly GCA_964624225.1 of uncultured Desulfobulbia bacterium. GTDB lineage: Bacteria > Desulfobacterota > Desulfobulbia > Desulfobulbales > SURF-16 > DB1. The sequence goes on from CAZUZJ010000023.1 coordinate 4,769, forward strand.
CCCACCACGCAGGTCTTTTCCAGTCGCAGGGCGACCACCGAGGCGTGGGAAGTCTGGCCGCCGCGGGCGGTGAGCAGGCCATCGGCCATGGAAATTTCCTTGATGTCTTCCGGCACCGTGTCCTGGCGAATGAGGATGAGCGGAGTACCGGGGTGCTGTTCCCGCATCCGTCGGATATTCTCCTCGTTGAAGACGGCGAGACCGGACAGGGCACTGCCACTGACCCCGATCCCCTTGCCGAGGATGTCGCCGCCGAGCAGGTGTTCATCCGTGAAGACGCTGAACCGTTCCTTCTTCTTGATGGTGATCATGTCCCGGGTCTGCAGGATATAGAGATCATCGGCGTGTGGTCCCTCGAAGGTGAATTCCATTTCCTGGGGGTTCCACTGTTTTTCATAGACCAGATCCCGGGCAATGGCCAGCAGGCGTTGATAGACCTGCGGTGAGCGCCGCTCCAGGGAAAAATCCACCGGCCGCCCGTCGATTTCCGCCTGTTCCACCGAAATGGGGAAGGTGGTGACCAGGCCGCTGACGATATCCTCGCCTTGATCGCCCGGCGCATAATCGCCCCACAGGGCAACCCGTCGCACCTTGCGGTAGGGGTGGGCAGTGAACACGACTCCGCTGCCGGACTGGGGGCCAAGATTGCCGTAGACCATGGCCTGGACAATGGCGGCGGTACCCCAGGCGTCGGAGATGCCCATCAAGTTGCGGTAGCCGCGGGTTTTCGGCCCGTCCCACGAGCCGAGCACCATCTCGATCGCCCCGACCAGCTGCAGCCAGGGATCATCGGGAATGCCGATGTCGAGGTCTTTGAGCTTGGCCTGATAGCGGAGGGCCAGTTCCCGCATCTGTTCCGGACTGAACTGGCTCTTCACCGTCACCCGGTGGCGGGCCTTGGCCTCGTTCATCAGGGCCTGGAAGGTGTCACGGCCGATCCCCTTGGTCATCCCCCAGGACTGGAGAAAACGGCGGAAGTTGTCCCAGGCCAGGTACTTTTTCCCTGGCTGGCCGGCAAGTCCCTGGATGATATCCATGCTCAGACCAACATTGTGGATGGTGGCCATCATCCCGGGCATGGAAATGGAGGCACCGCTGCGCACCGAAACAAGCAGGGGGTTGTCCGGGTCGCCGTAAACGGTGCCGGTCTTGTCCTCTACCTCGTTAAGGGCATGGCGGATCTGTTTCATGAATTCGTTGCGCGCCATGTAAAAGCTGTTTATCACCGGCCAGCAGCGGAAGATCTCGGTGGTGATGACAAAGCCCGGCGGCACCGGCTTGTTGTCCGTGGCGAGCAGACTCAGGTTGAAGCCCTTGTTGCCGAGGAGGATCAGATTTTTGGCATGGGCGCTCTTCCGGTTGAATGCGTGGATCGCCTTGTCCGGGTTGTAGGTCATGAGCAGATCGAGCTGACGCTCGTCGAGCAGTTCGCGTTGCCGCTCCAGCAGCTGGTAGATGCGGGTGATGAAATTATCGAGATGCTGCAGTCCGAAGGTGCCGGCGATGAGATCACGCATAAAGGCCTCGGAGAGGCGATGGACCGTGTCAACGGTGCAGCGGCCGGCCGCATCCTGTTCGTCCTCTTCCCAGAGATTGCGGTATTTGGCCAGCAGATTGGTTGGGCCGATCTGCGGAATGATGATGGAAAGATTGTTCTGGTGGATATTGGTGTAGTAAGCATAGATGACATCCTTCACCCCTTCCGACAGACCCCGGAAGATGTCGATGTACTGGGTGTAGGAAAACCGTTTGATGCCGAGCGAGTTGGAGAGCAGGGCCACATAGGTTTCCAGCCGGCGGCTGGTGATGCCGTCGATGCGCAGGGCGCGGAGATAGAGACGCAGATACTTGATGATGCGGATGAAGGTCGCCCGGGTGATAAAAGAGAGATTGAGGGTGAGTGGCAGCCGCTCCAGGTAGATATTGGCGAGGTTTTCCAGGCGGAAGGTGAGGCCCAGGGCGTCAAATTTTTTTTCGCTGTAGCGACCGTATACCGAGGGAATGTCCACCGCGATGTGGCGCTTGTGGTAGATGTCCTCGCGCGCTTCGAAGGTTTCCGGGCTTAAAATGATGTCCTTGAGCCGTTCGAGATGATCGAGCAGGGCGGTCAGACACTGGACCGTGTCGCAGATCTCCAGATCGGCGAGGAGCTGCTCCATCTCAGGAAAACCGCCGGTGGCCGCCTGTTCGAGCTGGCGGCGCAGCTCCTGGAAGCCGAGATTGTATTTGAGATCAAGCAACCGGTACATCTCGACCAGCAGGGCAAAACGGCGCAGTTCATGGGGGCTGACATCCTGCTGGGCGGCAAGGAAATGGGCGATCTGACTTTCATCCCACTGAAGGAGATCGCTTTCCTTTTCAAAATGGTCGAGGGCAAAGAGGCGGCTGGCGAGCAGATGTTGTTCCTCGATAAAGGGGCCGCTGGTTGCCACCTGACTTAAAACCTCGTCCGGCAGAAAATCACGCAGCATTTCCTTGTCCAGCGTGTGCCAGAAACGGAGAATAGCGCGGATGAAGCCGACGATGAGGTTGGAGCTCTCCACATGACTCTGCTTGCGGAGAAAATGGATCAGCACATCCTTGCGCTTGTGGATCTCGTCAAGCTCGGTGGAGACGTCGCGCAGATGGCCTTCCGCGCCGATTTCATTAAAAAAAACCGGCATGAGCTTGGTGAACTGCTTGACAAGGTTGTAGACCGGGCCGATCGGATGGTTGAGCAGGCGGGTGATGTCACGCTGGAAAAGGTCGGTGTCCCTGACACAGGTGCCCGAGAGTTTGAGGTTGATGATCAGGGCGGAAAAGAGAGTGGAGCACCATTTCGGTTCCTGCATGATCAGATTGAGACAGACCCGGATATTGGCCAGATGGGCCGGATTGGTAATCGGTTGCCAGTCCTGGTCGACGCCGACGACATTGGCGTACTGGAAACCGAACCGCACCGTTTCCCAGAGAAAGGTCTCCACCAGCCTGCTGTTTTCCCGGTGAAACACCTCGGTACCGAGCACCTGAATGCATTGGAGGGCGGTGTGGGGGTAGCGCCGGACGTTTTCTTTGAGCAACTGCATGGCAGTCAGCAGAAAGGACTCGATTTCCTCGAAGGTCTGCTTGCGGATGAGCAGCACCAGGCTGCGGTTGATCTCGCGCAGGCTCTCCTCATGAATGAGATAGAGTCCGGCGGTGCGCATGACACGGAAGAGAAAGATGAGTTTCCGGTTTTCGGCGAAACGGTCATCTTCCCGTGGTGTCGCGTCCGGTCGGGCCACCACCAGTTTTTCCGGGATTTCCCGGTAAAGACGGAGCAGATCCATGTGCGCCGGCAGGGCGAGCAGGGCCTGGAGATTTTCCAGCTCATTGTTCAGCGGGATTTCGCCAAGTCGCCGCTGATGGGCGCGGAGCTGCTCGTGGGAGATGGCGGCAAAAAGTTTGCCGGCATCCCAGTTGTCGCACATGTCGCTGCACTGGGCCAGAAACCAGGGCAAGGGGTCTTCTTCCCCGAGCCAGTATTCGTAGTTAAGGCGCAGCACCCGCTGGAGCAGACGGGCCGCCGGCTCGAGGGGAAAGGATGCCTCTTTTTTGCGGTACTCAACCAGGGTCTGGGCGATCTTCTTCATCGGATGCTGGCCCTGCACCATGAGCATGAGGATCTGGCGGTCCAGCCCGTGCAGGCGGTCGAACAGCTCGGCCAGCACCTCTTCGTACTCTTTGAGTTCAGCGCGGCCGCAGGTGATCATCCGTTCGACATAGGCGAGCAGTGACTCCATGCAGAGACTGAGCAGGGTTTTGTTCTTGCGGGTTTCCTCCACGGCCTGGAGAAAAATGGCGCAGAAGAGGCGGAATGCCTCCGGCCCCTGTTTGGCGTCGCAGAACAGCCCGACGTTTTTCAGGACAAAGGTGCGCAGCCTGGGGATGATGAGATTCCAGTTGCGGTAGGGGTGATGCACCTCGTAGAGAAGCTCGTAGAGGTTGTTGTAAATCCCTTTGTAATCCCGGATCAGATCAAGCAGGACGGCGCGCTGCGGGTCGATGATGACGTCAGCCACGGCTGTTTCAAGGAGATTTGCCCGCAGCGCGCTGGAGGTTTCATGGAAAGGGGTTTCGGTGTGATTCATGATTAAAAGGTTTTCTGCCTTTCCATCAGCAGAATGAGATCAAGGACTCGGTTGGAATAACCCCATTCATTATCATACCAGCTCAGCACCTTGACCATGTTGCCGATGACCTTGGTGGAGATGGCGTCCACCACCGATGAATACGGATTACCCTGATAGTCGATGGATACCAGTGGTTCTTCCGAATAGCCGAGATAGCGGTTGGCTCCCTCTTTCAAGGCCTCGTTCACCTCGGACACCGTGGTTTCGCGTTCCACCTCCATCACCGCATCGACCAGCGAGACATTAGGAGTCGGCACCCGCACCGCCAGGCCGTCAAACTTGCCCTTGAGTTCCGGAATGACAAGCGCCACCGCCGCCGCTGCCCCGGTTTTGGTGGGAATCATCGACAGGGCCGCTGCCCGGGCCCGCCGCAGGTCGCTGTGAGGAAAATCAAGGATGCGCTGGTCATTGGTGTAGGCATGGACCGTGGTCATCAGTCCCTTTCTGATGCCGAAGCGATCCATGATGATCTTGGCAAAGGGGGCCAGGCAGTTGGTGGTGCAGGAGGCGTTGGAAACGATATGATCAACGGCCGGATCGTACTCGTGCTCGTTGACCCCCATAACGATGGTCTTCACCCCGCCCTTGGCCGGGGCCGAGATCACCACCTTTCTGGCGCCGGCGTCAAGGTGAGCCCCGGCCTTTTCCGCGCTGGTGAAGAGCCCGGTTGACTCGATGACGTAATCCACCCCGAGGTCTCCCCAGGGAATCTCCGCCGGATTGCGGTGATTGAAGATCGCCACCTCCTTGCCGTTTACCGTTAATCCCTTGTCCGACTGACGGACCTCCCGTTCGTAAACCCCCATGATCGAATCGTATTTGAGCAGATGGGCCAGGGTCTGATGATCGGTGAGATCATTGATGGCCACAATTTCGATGTCCGTGAACAGCGGATCCTTGCCCTGGGCGCGCATGATGTTGCGGCCGATCCTCCCAAAACCGTTGATGCCGACTCGTATACCCATCCCAACCTCCTTAGCTGTTGATGTGAAAGCCTTTTGGTAAAACCCGTTCCTGCTGTATGTCGACGCGAACAACTTTCATGTTTTGGCATGGCGTGCCGTTCGCTGTCGGCCATGCTGGTTTGCCATCAGAGGGGCGTGAAGCGCTCCCTCTTTTGCTCTGACTTCTTCATCAACGCCCGCATCTGACTGGCGCGGCGCCGAGCTTCGTCGCAATGCCGGTTGATGGCGAGCGCCCCCTGATAGGCGGCATGAGCCCGTTCATACCAGTTGCCCTCCAGGTAACTGCGGCCGGCCAGACAGAAGCCGGTTTCCGGCGCGCCGGCAAACATGTCGGCAAAGATCTCGGGGAGCGATTCCCCCCACAGCTCGCGTGCCATCTCTTCGTGTTCCAGCAGGAAACGGAGCAGCAGGGGGTTGCCGGACTGTTCCGGCAGCATGGCGCGCAGCAGGTAGGCGGCCCGGCCAAACATGAGGCCGAGGCTGTCCATCTGCCGTTCCGTTTCCCGGAAGATGCGGGCCATGAACTGACTGCATTCGAGCCCGCAGAAATCCATGCCCTCTGCTTCCATTTTTTGCCCAAGCGGCCCGTAGAAGTGGAAGAGATAGCTATTCTCCTTGAGCTTCATCGCCTCGTGGAAAAGTGAGCCGGTCAGCCAGTCGAGCAGGCAGCCATTCAGCTCAACGGCTGGATCGGCATCGCGCCACAGGTGGTGGCAGTCATCTTTGAGGCGCCAGAGCATTCCCTTGCTGGTCTCGGAGCCGACCAGCCGGTCGATGTCATCATAGGCGACCTGGCCGTTTTTGAGGTAGTCGCGGTACATTTTCTGAAAACCATTCGCGGTCCGGACAAACTGACGCAGCAGTCTGACCAGATGAAAGTCACGGCGTTCAACGGACCACTGGCCCGGTGTCGGATGCCGCTTTTCCCTCATTAGTGGCACAGGGCACGCGCCTCTGTGTAAAGCTGGATATATCGTAGCACAATTTTCTCCCAGGTGTAGGCATTATGAATGACTTTTATCGCCTCGCGCCGCATTGCCGCCATTGTATCTGGTTCCGCTCGAAAGGTGTGCAGCGCCCGGCGCATCGCCGCCAGCAAAGCAGCGCTGCTGTGTTCCCCATAGGCAAAGCCGGTTTGGCCGTCCACCACCTTGACCAGCCCGCCGACGTGATGGACCACGGGCAGTGTGCCAAAGAGCTGGGCGATGTAATCGGTCAGGCCGCAGGGTTCGTAGCGGGAGGGGATGAGAAAAAAATCCCCGGCCGCATAAACTTTGTTGGCCAGGATCGGGTCATAACCGAAGAGGGCGCAGACCCGCCCCGCGCCACCGACGCTTTCGCTGATCAGCCGCAGGTCCACTTCAAACTCCTTTTCGCCGCTGCCCAGTACCAGCAGCTGAAAGCCGTCATCACCGCGCAGCAGGGACTTTAGGGCCTCGACCAGCTTGTCCACCCCCTTCTGGGCGGTCAGGCGGCCGATAAAGGTGAAGAGGGGCTGATCAGGACGATCCTGCAGCCAGCCATGGCGCCGGACATGAGTCACCTGCCAGTTGGCCAGCATGGCCAGGAGATCGCGCCGGCAGATGGCTTTGCCCGTTAATTCGTTATCGGCTGGCGAGTAGGAGGCGGCCAGCCCCAGCCGTTCTCCCTGTTTCGGGTCAAAATCAGCGGGATTGATACCGTTCGTCACCCCTTGCAGAATCACGCCGCGACTTGCCAGGGTGTGACCAAGCCAGCCGGTCAGGGCATCATCGTCGCTTTCCCGCAGCTCCCGGGCATAGTTTTCACTCACCGTGTTCATCACCGCATAGGGGGCAGAGGCGAGAAAGGGGTCAAAACGGCCGGCCAGCAGATTTTTGCCGATGACCGGTGACGGCAGGCCGGTGACCGCCTTGGCATAGGGCAGATCATCGACCTCCTGATGGTAGCCGAGGCCGGCGTTATGAATGGTGACGATAAAGCCGGTTTTGCGGAAAAACTGACGGAAACCGTCCCGCTCCCGGGCCATGACCGGCAGCAGGGCCGCATGGCCGTCGTGGCAATGGACAATGTCCGGTCGTTTGTTGCAATCGAGCATAAGGGCCAGGGCTGCCTTCTGCAGGAGAACGTTCATGGCGAAATAGTCGTAGTGACCCGAACCGGCCCGGTGCATGGGATCGGCCTTTTCCTCGGCCGCGGTATAGGTGTAGACCGCCTTTTTTTCCCGGAAACGGTCGGCAGCGGCCAGATAGAGAGTCAGGGTTCGTTTCCCATTTTTCTGTTTTTTCTCCCAGATGAGAACATCCTCCCGCCGTTCCACCCCGACATAATTCATGTCCACCTGCAGGGTGCGGCCCGGTGTAAATCCGTGACCGGCCGGGTCGATAAAACCATAACAGGGCAGCATCACCGAGACATCCGTCCGCTTGACGAGCTCCTCGGCGAGCTGGCGGCAGACGTCCTTGACGCCGCCGGCGCCGGCCAGGCCATCATACTCGCGGGTGACGATCCAGATTGTTTCAATGTCTTTGGTCTTTTTCTCTGAACTCATAACCTTCTCTCATTCCTCTTCGAGTTCATAATGCTCGGGGGTCCATTCCAGGGTTTGCAGTCGGAGCAGATGATCGGCCAGGGTCAGACAGACCATCGCTTCGCAGACCGGAATGATGCGGGGAATGGCGGAGATGTCGTGGCGTCCGCCGATTTTTATCTCCACCGGCTCGTTTTCCAGATTGACCGTCCACTGCGGTCTGGCGATGGAAGGGATTGGTTTCACCGCCACCCGGGCGATGATCGGGTCGCCGTTGGAGATGCCGGCGAGAATGCCGCCGGCATTGTTGGAGCTGAAACCCTCCGGAGTGAGCTGATCGTTGTTCTGGGAACCGGTCATCCGCGCTGCTGCGAAGCCGGCGCCGATCTCGACTCCCTTGACCGCGCCAATGGACATGAGGGCGCCGGCGAGGTCTGCGTCGAGCTTATTGAAGACCGGTTCGCCGAGGCCCGCCGGACAACCGGTGGCGACGATTTCGACAATGCCGCCCAGCGAATCGCCGTCCCGGCGGACCTGTTCGATCCGCTCCTCCATTCGCGCCGCCGCCGCATTGTCCGGGCAGAAGAGTCGGTTTTGTCCCACTGCGGCAAAGTCGATCTGTTCAGCGTCGATGCCGCCAAGTGACAGGGTGTAGGCCACTATCTGAATACTGTGGAAGGCGAGCAGCTTGCGCGCCACCGCGCCGGCCGCCACCCGGGCCGCTGTTTCCCGGGCCGAGGCGCGTCCGCCGCCGCGGTGGTCGCGGATGCCGAATTTCATCAGATAGGAATAATCGCCGTGGCCGGGCCGGAAGATCTCTTTGAGATGATCGTAGGACTTGCTGTGGGCGTCCTTGTTGTAGATGACCAGGGTGAGAGGCGTACCGGTGGTGCAACCGTCGAACAGCCCGGAGAGAATCTCCACCCGGTCCGGTTCCTTGCGCGGGCTGGCCGCGCCGCCGGTGCCGGGTCGCCGCCGGTCGAGATCGGCCTGTATATCCTCCACGGACAACGGAATGCCGGGCGGGCATCCGTCAATGGTTGCCCCAATTGCCGTGCCGTGGGATTCACCCCAGGTGGTGACTCTGAAAACCTGTCCGAATGTATTGCCCGCCATGATTGCTCCCCTCGTTGTTTTCACGTTCCCGCCCGCCTTGGGTTGCGGGTTTTACGAAACCATCATTTTTTTTGGTTGTTGCTGTTCACGTCTTCCCCCCCTGCCAACAGGCGACAATCGCTGCGGCAAGGCGTTCCGGCTCCTGTTCAGCGTTCAGGACCAGGTGGGAGCCGGACCGATAAAGCTCTTCCCGCTCTGCCAGCACCCTTTCCACCTCCGTTGCCATGTCCGTATCGGTCAACGCCGGACGCTGGCCGGGAGTCGCGGCATCGGCGGTGATGCGGTTGATGATGGTGCGGGCATCGGCACGCAGCCAGACCACCAGGCTCGATTCCATCAGCTTCTGCCAGATATCCTGGTGGAGCACCGCCCCGCCGCCGGGGGCGACCACCAGATTTTCCCGGTCCATCAGACCGGTCAGAAACTGGCGCTCCAAGGTGCGGAAAAAGGGCCACCCCTTTTCCGCCACCATCCTGCTGATGGAGGAGCCCTGTCGATTTTCGATCTCCCGATCTGTGTCGAGAAAGGCAAAGTCGAGGTGCCGCGCTACCAGCCTGCCAATTGTGGTTTTCCCTGTCGCCCGGTAACCGGTCAGAATGATTTTTGTTTTTTCTTTCAGCATACATGCATTTAAGTCACCAGATCGGAAGGTGTCAAGAAACACCAGGCGTGGCGACGTTTTTTCTTTACGACATTTTCGATAATGATTATCATGTATAAAAATTTTTTTGTTTCTTAAATACCTTGAAAGGAGATATGACAATGGCACATGCATGCATCAAACCGGTCGCTGTCGGCGACCAGGTTGACAATTTCACCATGGATACCTATCAGCCTGCGGACTTCTGTTTCGGCACTATTTCCCTGGAAAACCTGCAAGAGGCGGGGAAATGGACGGTGCTTGTCTTTTACCCTGCTGATTTCACCTTCGTCTGTTCTACGGAACTGGCCGATTTCGCCGCCAGGTATGCAGAGTTTCAGGCTGCCGGCGCCGAGGTCGTCACTGTCAGCACTGATACCCAGTACACCCATCTGGCCTGGCAACGCGAGGAAAAGTCGCTGGCCCAGGCGACCTATCCCATGGCCGCTGATCCGACCGGCACGGTGTCGAAGCTGTTCGGGGTCTATGACCGCAATACAGGTCTTGCCCTGCGGGGTACCTTTATCATCAATCCCCAGGGGGTGGTCGTCGCCTCGGAGGTGAACTTCTATAATGTCGGCCGCAGCGCGGCCGAGACCCTGCGCAAGTTGAAGGCGAGCATCCATGTCGCCGCCCATCCGGAGCAGGCGTGCCCGGCCAACTGGCATGAAGGTGAAAAAACCCTTACCCCGTCAGCAAGGCTGGTGGGTAAAGTTCACGAGGAACTTTGCTGATCCGCGCCTGACTCTTTTGTGTTGTCATTGCCTCCCGGTGATCGTTGGCCGGGAGGTTTTTTGTTGCCCTGATCAGGGAGGTCTGCAAAAAACGCGTGACATCTCTTGCCGGGAGTTGTCATAGTGAGCCATTTATTTAAGCTCAACCGTGTTGAGCCAAATTATTGACTGGAGCACATCATGAGCACGACCCACAAGCTGACCGTCGTCCTGGCGACGAAAAATCAGGGAAAACTGAGGGAATTTCAGGAGCTGTTAAAGGATTTTCCGGTGGATCTGCGCAGTCTTGCCGATTTCGGGCCGATCCCCGAGGTGGTGGAGGACGGGGCTACCTTTGACGACAATGCCTACAAAAAGGCATCCTTCACCGCCAAGGTGCTCGGCATTCCTGCCATCGCCGACGATTCCGGCCTGGTGGTCGAGGCGTTGAACGGTGCGCCCGGCGTTCATTCCGCCCGCTATGCAGGAGCCGGGGCGAGCGACGCCGACAATATCGCCAAACTGCTGGCTGCTATGACGGGAGTGACCAACCGCAAGGCCGCCTTTCACTGCGTCATCTCCATTGCCGTGCCGAGCGGCCCGGCCCTTACTTATGAGGGAAGCTGCGAGGGCGAGCTTCTCACCGCACCGCGCGGGGACGGCGGTTTCGGCTATGATCCGGTCTTTTATTTCCCCGGATTTGCCAAGACCTTTGCCGAGGCCTCCCTGGAGGAAAAAAACCGCATCAGTCATCGGGGTAAGGCCCTGGCGGAAATGGCGGCGGAATTCGACAAGGTGCTGATCTGGCTGCGGCAGCGGCTGACCGAGGTCAAAGCCCCCAAGCCGGATCATCACCAGTTTGAGCATAATGACTGGTCGCAGCCGAAGATGGTCTGAGCTGTCCGGTCGGCCAGCTTCGGTCTCATCCTTCTTAGGGCCCGGCAGTAACGGCGGACTGCCGGAGGAGAAAGTCGTGAAATGCCTTGTAATGGGCCGGCAGGGTGCGTTTTTTGTGGGTGGCGATAAAAAACTCCCGGCCCATCCTGGTGCCGAGGTCAAGCTCGACGAGGGCGCCGCTGGCCAGCTCATCGGCGATGGCCCGGCGCGAGAGGATGGAGGTGCCGAGCCCGGCCTTGAGCGCCTGCTTGATCGAATCGCTTGAGCCCAGCACCGCCACCACGTTCATCTTCTTGAGATGGATGTCCATGGCCAGGAGGAACTCCTCCATGTTCTTGCGGGTGCCGGACCCCTCCTCACGCAAAAGAAACGGCAGCCGGTAGAGATCGAAGTTTTTTCGTGTCTTGCCTGCCAGCAAGGCCGGCGGGCCGGCATAGACGAGCTCGTCATCGAGAAAGGGTTCATAATGCAGCATCTTCGGTTCCATGCTGGCGCCGACAATGCCCATGAAAAATTCATGACTGATCAGCATGTCGGTGACCCTGCG
>CAZUZJ010000024.1:0-16205 GCA_964624225.1 uncultured Desulfobulbia bacterium
GTGAAAAGCGATTTTTCCACCTCCGGAAAGGCGGCGGCAACCGGCAGGATCGTTTTTTTCGTGTTGAGCAGGTTTTCAATGTCCCTGATCACCGCGTCCCGGATCTCCCGAAATCCCATGGCCCGGTTCTGCCCAGTCTCCATGGAAAGCTCCGGCTCGCGGTCGATGAGCCGGTCCAGCAGGGAGGCATGGAGGTTATCCTGGGTGTCTTGTCTCATGGAAGAGGTTCAGGAGCGGGAGCGGAGGTGCGCTCTCCGCCCCCGGTCAATGGCCATCAGGCATGACTTTCCGCGTTCCAGGTCATTTCAACTGAACCGCCGCCCCGCACCGCGGTCTGGGTGTAGTTGTAGGTGATCTCGCCGAAGTTGAGATGAACCTCTTCGATGGGGAGGTTGTTGCCACCGCCCACGACGCCGACCTCGGTGATATAGACTTTTTTCAAGGTGATGGTCAAATAGGTTTCATTCTGCCCGGCCACGGTGCGGGTGAGCTGGATTTTCGCCTCAGCGTGCTCCGTAGCCTTGAGGCAGGACTCGTAGAATTTGGGAGAGGAGATGTCGAGCTGCTTGGTGATGACGACATCGCCGATGTTGGCCCGACCGGTGACCACCGCGCCGCTGGTATGGCGGTGGGTGGTGGCCTGGGCCACCGCATAGCTCAGGCTTTCCAGCGAGATCCAGTCCTCGAAGCCTTTGGTGGTGCTCTCACCCTTGATGTCGGATATCTGCAGGTATCCGGTGAATTTGACATCAGCGGCGCCCATCTTGTCGGTTCCTGCGGGTTTTGCGATACCAGCCATAATCTGTTCCTCCTTGTCGTTGGGTTGTTCTGTTGTTAGTCTGTCGCGTCAGAAGGGATTTATCATTCGCCGGATAAGGGGCGGAACGGGTTTGGACAAATAAATCCCTAAACTCCTAATAACCTAAACACCTTCTCTATCATCCTCCCGCAGGGGGCGGAAGGTCTGCCACCAGCCGCAATGAAACATTGAGTTCGTCGAGCTGAAAATGGGGTTTCAAGAATGCCACCGCCCGGTAGGCTCCGGGCTTGCCGGGAATCTCCGCCACATCGATGCGCGCCTCCCGCAGGGGGAATTTCGATTTTGCTTCCTGGGAGGCGTTGTCGTCGAGCAGGACATAGTTCGATATCCAGCGGTTGAGAAAGTCCTGGGCCTGGCTGCGGCTCATGAAGCTGCCGATCTTGTCGCGCATCATCGATTTCAGATAATGGGCGAAACGGGAGGTGGCCATGATGTACTGGAGCTGCGAGGAGAGCCGGGCATTGGCGGTGGCCGAGGCGGTGTCGTAGGTTTTGGGCTTGTTCACCGTCTGGGTGCTGAAAAAGGCGGCGTAATCCGTACCCTTGCAATGGACCAGCGGGATAAAACCCAGGTCGGCCAGCTCCTTTTCCCGGCGGTCGGTGATGGCGATTTCCGTCGGGCATTTGAGGGCCACGTCGCCCTCGTCGGTCTTGAAGGTGTGCACCGGCAGGCCCTCCACCAGGCCGCCGCCCTCGACGCCACGGATGGCCGCGCACCAGGAGAATTTGGCAAAGGCCTCGGTCATGCGGGTGGCCAGGGCATAGGCGGCATTGCCCCAGAGATAACGGCTGTGGTCGGTGCCATCGACCCGTTCCTCGAAATCAAAGGTCTCCACCGGCACCGTGTTGCGGCCGTATGGCTGGCGCATGAGGATGTGGGGCAGGGCAAGCGCCACGTACCGGGAATCCTCGGATTCCCGGAAGGAGCGCCACTTGGCGTATTCGGCGGACTGGAAGATCTTGGCGAGATCGCGCGGCTGGCCGAGATCGGTGAAGCTGTCGAGATTGAACAGGCTCGAGCCGGCGGCGGCGAGAAAGGGGGCATGGGCGGCGGCCGCAACCCCGGCGATTTTTTCGAGGAGGGCAAGATCCTGGGGATGATTGGTGAACTCGTAGTCGCCAACCATGACCCCGTAGGCAGCGCCGCCGAACATGCCGTACTCCTCCTCATAGACCTTTTTGAACATGGAGGACTGATCGAACTCGCTTGCCTTTTCCATGTCTTTGAGCAGATCCTTCTTGGAGACGTTCATCACCCGGATCTTCATGCGTTCGCCGGTCTCGCTCTTGTCAACGAGATACTGCAAACCGCGCCACGAGGCCTCGAGCCGCTGGAACTCCTCATGGTGCATGACCTCGTTGAGCTGGTCGGAGATAAGCTTGTCGATTGCCGCGATACGGGCGTTGATCATTGCCTCCGTGTCTTTGGAGATGGTCATGGTGCCTTCCATGACCTGGCTGACAAACTCGCCGAGCAGATCACGGGCGTAGCGCTTCTGGCTCTCGTCCCGGGCCATCCTTCCTTCGTCGATAATCTGGTCCAGCAGGCTTTTTTCCGCCACTGCCGCCGCGGCCTGCTGTTCCTGAGCCTGTTGTTGCTGTTCAGCCATGAATGGTCACCTCCCTTATTCCTTGCCTTCCGGTTCTTTTTTGTCAATGCCGGCCGACTTGCCCAGCGACTCCAAAGAGTCTGTGTTGGCCAGCACGCCCTGCAGCAGCTCGTCGAGCTTGTCGTTGCCGTCGAGTTTGGTGAGCAGGTCGGAAAGGCGCTTGCGTGCCTCGACCAGCTTGCGGATCGGGGTGACCTGCTGGGCCACCTGTTCGGGATGGAAATCGTCCAGCGATTTGAAGCGCAGCTCCACCCCCATCTTGGAATCGTCGTTGGTCAGCTTGTTGTCGACCCGGTAGGCGAGCCGCGGCTTCATCCCCTCCAGGACGGTGTTGAAGTTGTCCCGGTCGATCTCGACGAACTTGCGGTCTTTCAGTTTGGGCAACGGTTCGTCCGGCTTGCCGGCGAGGTCGCTCAGCACCCCGACGACAAAGGGGATCTCCTTTTTGGCGATCGCCCCGCCGATTTCCACGTCGTAGGTGATCTGGACCCGCGGGGCCCGCACCCGGTCCAGGGTATGTTGCAGACTTTCTTTTGCCATGGTCAAACCTCCTTTTTCATGCGACAGGTTATCCTGCTGAGAAGTCAGAATCCAGAAGTCAGGAGTGGGAAACGAAAAAATACGTGCTATGCCGACTCCTGACTTCCCACGTTTTTATTTTTTACCCGGCATACTTCATGGCCAGGGTGATATCGAGGGTGCAGATCTTGATGAGCAGCTTATTGGCCCGGTTCTTGTCCTCTTCGCTGGCGTCATCGACGTGCAGGCACTCGTAGAGAGCGCCGTAAATCTCGGCGATCCACAGCGGCGACTCCCATCGTTCGAGCTGCAGGTCGGTGACCAGGCTGTAGAGCTCCTCGGCAATCGGCCAGGCGAGGTCGGCCCGGCCGGCCCGCAGGCCGATTTTGACCATCAGCAGTCGGCAGTTCGTCTCATCCCGGGTCGACTGGGCACTGCGGGTCGCGCCGAGCAGCATCTCCAGGGCGGACTCAATGCCTTCAGCCTTGAGTCGGGTCAGGGCCTCCTGCCAGAGAAGATCTTCCCGGTTGCCTGAGCCGAGAAAACGCAGCACCTGGAAGGCGCCGGGTTGGAGGGGGGGCAGCGGCATCCGGAGTTCCGCCGCCGCCACCGGCGTCGGGCCGCCGCTTTGCCCGGCCGGCGCGGTGTCGGCCTTGCCGGTCGGCCCTCCCTCTGCCGCCGGTTCCGGCGCTGCGTTCAGTGCCGGTTCGGCCGTCTCCTCCTTGGCGCTGCGGTTGATGTCGCCGCCCTTGTCCTTGATAAAGCGGGCGACATGGCCGGCTGCCTCTTCCAGGGTGGTGGAGATCTCCGACAGACGGGGCGCCTCGCGGCCGAAGTTCTCGTCAACCGTTTTGTCGAATTCGGCAAAGGCGTCGAGGCAGTCACGCAGAGTGGCGTAAAGATTCTCATAAAAGAGCAGCGAGGACTTGCGCACCGCGGCCTCGAACTGATCCATGGTGGTTTTGCCCTCGGCGACCAGCGCCTCCCTGGCCTGGGGCTGGGCCTGGCTCACCTGCTGCGCCTCCTTCCAGTGCACCAGGGTGAAACCTTCCGACACCCCGGGATCGGTCAGCGGCAGATGCTGGAGGGAGAGGCTGATTTTGTCGTTGGCAAATTCCAGGGGGCCGGCCCGGAATTCCAGGTCGCCATCGTCGATTTCCGGATAGAGGTGGTCCCAGAAGCGCTGGAGGAGGCCGGTCAGCACCCGGAGGCCGGCGGTAAAGCCCGGGAAACCGTCGGTCTTGGTCAGGGCCTCGGTCAGCCAGACGGCCAGTTGCAGATCCTTGCTGCGCTCGGTCAGGGCCGGAATGGCGAGGCGAATCACCGCCTCCCAGTCCGATGATTTCAACTCCCGCTGCCAGTCGCCCCGGGCCAGGGTGTCATCGGCCCGGCGCGCCTCCTTGATCTCGTCGTAGAGCGGGGCATAGCGGAGATCCTCGCCCCCCGGATTGTCACCGGCAATGGGCGTCAGTATGGCCTCGATGTCAAGTTGGTGTTTCATGCGTCCGGCCCTGTGTCACTGAAGTGAAAGACGATGTCGGTGATTTCGAGGATGGCCACGTCCTCGCCGCCGATGTCGAAGACCTGCTGGCCGACTCCCCGGCAGAATGGGCCGCCCAGGGGCAGCCATTCGGTCTGCTTGCCCATTTTGACCAGGTCGTTGTCATGCCGGCAGGAATCCGGGTAGAGGACGGGCAGGGTGCAGTTGACCGTCAGCCCCTCCCAGGTGGTGAGGGAAGCGGTGGCCCAGATCAGGTCGAGCAGGCTTTCGGGCGGGGAGATGGTCAGCTCGCGGATATGCTCGAAGGGCACCAGGACATAGCGACCATGGGCAAAGGTTTCCAGAAAGGGGGCAAGCCCGGTGTCGGTGTTGCGGATGCCGGTGAAGTCGCGGCCGTTGACCGTGCCGCTGACCGGCGGCAGCAGTTCGTTGATTTGGGTAAAGAGGGTGGTCGCCTCGTCCAGGTTGCCGGCAGTCAGCCGGGAGCAGGCCTGGAAATGGAGGTCGGCATAGGCGGGGGTGGCGGGCAGGAAAGAGGGTGATTGCTGGCGGCCCAGCACGGCCCGCCGTTCCTGTTCGGCCCGCAGCACTGCGGCATAGTGGACAAAGGCCGGATTGGCTTCCCGGTCCTGGCTGGCCAGGGCCTCAAGGTGGCGGCCTGCCTTGTCCCATTCGCCGAGCAAGAGCTGGACCTGAAAAAGCAGGGTGCGGGCCTCGCTGTCATTGGGGCGGGAGCGAACCTGTTCCACCAGGGCGCTGCGCGCCTCGGCCAGCCGGCCGGCCTTGATGAGATCAATGATATTCACTGGTGTTGTCCTTTTGTCATTTGTCACGTTCGTCAATTCTCTTCGATACGTATTATTGTATCGTACTCACCCCTGGCACGTCAAAGATTCCGCATGGTTCGATGAAACTTTCTTCACCTTGTCAGCCGGAGGAGGCTTGCGCGGCCCTGGCAAACCAGTTTTCGAGAAACAGGCTTTCCGATCCGCTGAAAGGGATGGGCGGCAACGGGACCGGCTGTTGCGGGCAGATGAGGAAGAGCGGCCCGCCGCTCTCCTCGCTGGTGCGCAGTGCGCCGGCCAGCTGCGGCTCTGCCGTTCCCTTGACCGGTTCGATGGCGAGCTGGCGACCACGCAGTCTGCTGTAACATCCCTCAATGGAGACAATTTTCTCAAGTTCCCGACGTTCTCGGTCGAGCAGGCGCCAGGCAAGCGGCGCAGCGGCCGGCAGCAGGCCGTTTCTGATACCGGCCAGGCTGACAAAGAGGGAAAAGGGAAACTGGCGGATACCATCGCTGCTCTGTTCGATGATGCCGGCCAGCGCCGGGCCTTTGCGTTGCCCTCGGAAGAGAAAGGGCCAGCGGCCGGGCGGCAGACGGATGCCGGGCCGGCCGGCAAAGGCGAGCAGCCAACCCTTCCAGGCAACCGCTTCCGGGGAGCAGAGCACCGCGATGTAATCCTGATAAAACGGCAGTTTGCCGTATGCCTCCAGAACGGTGCTGGTGGCACCGCCAAACAGGGTCGTCAGCAGGTTCATCGCCACAATCCTCCGCCTCTTTTCCGGTCAGCGCGGCCAGGCCACCGGATCGGGGAGGCGCTGGTCAAAATTCATCCGCAGGGGGACAACGGCAAAACCGGGCTGCTGGCGGACCAGTTCCGGTTTGGCCGGATCGGCGACCAGGGTTTCCGGCAGCTGCAGGGCAATGGTCCATTCCGGCAGCCGGGTGCTCTCCAGCCGGCTGCCGCTGCTGATCAGATAGGCGGGCAGGCCGATGCTGCCGCCGGTAAGGCGCAGGGAAGTCGTCACCCCGGTTTCCTCGTTTTTGGCCTCGATGGTCACCACCGGCGGCGAGTTGAGATCCCAGAGCGCCTCGCCCCGTTTGTAGCGAGTGCCGCTGAAGCGGAGTCGCAGGGACTTTTTCTTGTCATCCTCCAGACCGATGAACGACAGCTGGGTAAAGCGCGCCGCCGCCTGCTCGGCCTTGTCGCCGCCGTCGTCGATCGGCACCTCTACCTTGTGGCTTTTCGGCCGACCGCCTTCGTCAAAGAGAAAATCCCGCCATTCCCGACAGCTCCTGAGAAAACGGATCTGCGCCTCGCTGAGCAGGGCGAAGGGCGAGTCGGAACCGGGTTTTTCCTGAAGCAGACCGTACTGCTTGACAAAGGCGTCAAAGCCGTTGTCCGGGGCAAAGAAGAAGTCGGTGAGCAGGGCGCCGTCGCCGGCGTGAATGGTCAGGGTGCGCAGATTGCCGGCAATGTGGTCCTCGATGATCCAGCGGCCCGGATCGCCGAAGGGAAAGACATTGGTCAGTTTGCCCTTCCAGGCGGCGATGAAGCCGTCCAGGGAGTGCTGGACACCGGTGGTGACCTTGCCTTTGAGCAGCGACATACCGTGACCCTGGATGGCGGCGAGCCGCCGGGCCAATGGTTCGCCGCGGCTCAAGGCGTCCCGTTCGACCTTGTTGTGGAAGAGGGTCAGCGAGGAGAAGGCGTCCATCGGGCTCGGCCCGCTGGCCGGCTTGGCGTTCAAGGCCTGCCAGGACATGGCGGCATCGTCGCTCAGCTCCTTGACCGCGTTGTAGAATTCGCTCTGGGCGTCGTCGAGCAGGGACATGTAGCGGTTGCCGCTGTAAACATAGGCGGTTTTTTCCACCTTGCCTTCCAGGGCGCGCAGCGACGAAGGCGCCTGGGCCTTGTTCACCGCCTGCCACAGCACATCCTTGACCTGCTGGATGTCCTTGAGCGGCATGGCGTCGAGAAAGGCGTCCATCGGCCAGACGCTGGTGTCGAGGAACATGCCCTCCTGTTCCATGGCCTCCCGGCGGAAGTCCTTCCAGGATCGGGTGGCGAGGATACGGCCGGCCGGATCGACGTTGACCAGGGTGTTCTGCCAGAATTGCAGGCATTTTTGCCAGCTGGCGAGCATGACCTCGGTCATTGCTTCCTGGACCGGCTGCAGGCCGGTGGTGGCGGCCGGGTAGCGCTGGCGCAGGCTGTCATGGATGCTGTTTAAGGTGGTATACTGACTGGCGAGCCAGGAGGCGCGGGCCATGCGGGACGGTTCCAGACCGGGCTGGAGACTGTCGGCGGTGATGGCGTCCCGCGCCCCGACCGCTTGAATGGCGGCGATGGTGGCGTCACGTTCCGCCAGCCAGACGACATGGCGCATGTAATTGTCAAGCGCCGCCGGCAGACCGGGATTTTTCCATTTTTCCGACTGCAGGGCGGTGACGACGGCCTGGATCTCGCCGGCCTTGGCCTCCCGGTCCTTCTGCCAGGCCTGATTCCAGAAACCGAGGACCGCCAGGGGATCGGCGCCGGGGTCCTCCAGCTTTTGGCGCTCCTCCGGGGTAAAGAGGGGGCCGAAGTCAAGCGCGGTCTGCACCGCCTTTTTGACGGCGAGCATCTCCTGGTCAAGCTGGCCGTCGATGCTCACCGCATGGCTGTTGTTACGAATGAAGGCGACCCAGGGTGAGCCGATGTTCTGTTCAAGATCAAGACAGATGGTGGCATGGCGGGTGGCGGTGGAGGAGAGCGCGCCGATCTCGCCTAAGGTGGGCTCGGCAAGCGCGGTGCCGAGCAGCCGGTAATCCTCCTGGCAGGCGGCCCGCTTCGCCTCGCTCCAGACCAGATCGTCGCGCCGGATGCCGGCAAGCAGATCGATGGCGGCAAGAAAGCGTTTCGCCTCCTCGGTGAAGGCGGCGTAATCGGTGTCGTCACCGGGCCGCATCGGCATGGTCTTCATCGTCTCGGCGGAGGCATTGACCTGGCTGATCGCCTGCTGGATCTTTTTCCACAGTTCGGGATAGTAGATGGTCCAGAATTCCTGGAGGCGGCCCATGCCGTCCCGGCTCTGCAGCATGGTGGCGAGGAATTTGGCATAGGTGAAGTTTGCCATGTCGCCATAAGGATAGCCGGTGGCCAGCCGTTCCGCCTCGGCGCGGTTGATGGTGCGCAGGGCCGGGGCATCCCAGGGCACGAAATCGAAACCGGCGATGATGTCGCTGCCGGCCAGCGGTTTGCCCGCCTTGGTGTCGATATAGAGCAGCAGCAGTTTCAGAAAACGGTCCTTGGCGGCCGGATCGGGGAGCCGTTCCATGGTCGCAAAGTGCTCGCCGGCGGCGAGCAGCATCGGGTGGAGCATCATCTGTTCGATCAGGGCATCCTCGATGCGGCCGATCTTGCGAACCAGCCCGTGCTGACGTGATTTGAAGAAGCGCCGGGCGCCCTCTTCCATGAGCTGGCGGCGACCGGTATCGAGCGCGTTGATCGTCACCAGCACCTCGTTAAAATCCGCGGGCGGCACCGGCTTGCCTGGGCCGACCAGCATGGCCTGGGCCTTGCGGGCGTGGATTTCAAGCGGCTGGACCACGTTGATCAGCCGGTTGTAGCCGCTGATCAGCAGCCAGGCGGTGACGCCCAGGATGACCACAGCGGTGACACCGGCGGCGACGCGGAAGGTCATCTCCTGTTTGGCCATTTTACCGGCCCGGTTGACCAGGCCCTGTTCGCGGAAGACCTTGCGGTAGAAGATGTTGATGAAGTAGGCGCGGGACTGGACAAAGGATTTGGCCAGTTCCGCCATCACCCCTTTGTCCTCGGCCCGGACCTCGGTCAGCAGGGCGCGGGCGATGGCGCGGCCCTCCTGGAGGCCCGAGCTGAAATAGCAGCCGCGCAGGAGCAGCGGCGAATGGAAACGGTCGCCGCTGAAGATAAAGCCGAGATAGTCGCGCAGGGTGTCCTTGACTCGACTGAACTCGCCGGGAAAGGCATAGACCCGGTCCGCCTCGGCGCCGGGCTGGATGTCCCGCAGTCGGCGCAGGGACCAGCTGTGCAGGCGGCCGTGCAGCAGGGTGAAGAAATGATTGAACTCTTCCGGATTGAATCCCTTGGCGCTGATGTCGCGGCGGTTCCAGCCCACTGCCTGGGTCCGTTCCTGGGCGGAGAGAGAGGCGCAGAATTCGGCAAAACCGTAGACCAGGTCGAGTTTGGAAACCATGATGTAGACGGGAAACTCAATGCCGAGTACGCTGACCAGCTCGTGCAGTTTTTCCTGAATGTTGCGCGCCTTGTTCCTGATGGTGTCCGGCGAATCCTGCAGCAGCGAGGTGGCCGGGATGGTGACGATGACGCCGTTGATCGGGCAGCGGCTCCGGTAGCGGCCGAGCAGTTTGAGAAAGGCGTGCCATTCCTGGCGGTCCGGGGCGGTGTCCACCGGCATGGTGAAACGGCCGGCGGTGTCAATGATCACCGCGTCGTTGGTGAACCACCAGTCGCAGTTGACGGTGCCGCCGGCGCCGGTCAGGGCGTCCTTGCCGAGCGGGAAATCGAGGCCCGATTCGCGCAGGGTGGTGGTCTTGCCCGACTGCGGCTCTCCGATGAGGAGAAACCAGGGCAGGTCGTAGATCTTGACCTTGCTCGCCTTCAGCGTCGCCATGGCGTCGGTCCAGCGGCCGCGGATGTCCTGCACCGCCAGTTTCGCCTGCTGGCGCTGCTGATCCTGGGCCTGCTGCTGGCCCAGTTCGTCCTCCATTTTGGCGCCGCGCCGTTTTTCCAGCAGCCGCCAGAGAAAGTAGATGCCGACGATGAGGAGAACGGTGAGCAGGACACCGCCGACGGCGAGCAGCAGGTACTTGGAGCCGAGCATCAGGCCCAGCCGGGTGAGGTAATAGCCGAGGATGGTGATGATGGCCAGCCCGCCGGCAATGGCGACGATGGGGCCGCGTAACAGGGAAAGGAGTTTTGACATGGCTTTTTACCCGCAAGCGTTAGTGGTCACGAGGCACGGAGCGGCAGGCGAAAGGTTTTTTTTCGCATTTGTGCCCCGGGTTCTCTGTGGTGCCTTTGCATTTCTACTCGATGAGTGACCGGCTGACCTCGTTGATGACGCCGGCGATATCGCTCCACATCCACTGGCTGGTGGTGAAATAGAGGAGAAAAGAGACCACCAGCACCGCCAGGATGGCCGACAGCCCGAACAGCTTGGGCAGGCGCCGGGTGTCGCCGGCGATGACGTGCTCGGCGCCCGGCGTGAGGCGGCGTTCGTCGTCCGGCAGCCGGTTGGCCAGCAGCGGATAGACCCGCAGCTTGAGGCTCGTTATCTTCTCCGGCTGATTGCGGTAGCGGCCGCGGAAGCCGAGCACCAGCAGGGTATAGAAGAGCTCCGCCAGTTCCGGATCGCGGTAGCCTTCGCTTTCCAGCAGGTCGTAGAACCTTTCCCCCACCACGCTGGTCCGGAAGAACTCCATCTCCAGCAGCCGGTCGTGCCATTCTTTCGCCCGGCTCCAGGCGGACGAGAGAATTACCTCGTCGGCAAAACCGGTCATGATGTACTTGATGGTCTGCAACGAGGGTTGGAGGGCGGCGACGGTCTGCAGGGTGGCCTCCATGGCGCCGAGGCGTTTGACGATGTCGGCGCGCAGGGAGTGGGAATCGATCTGTTCGCCGGCCTCCAGCCGGTAACGGAAGCCGAGCAGATAGTCGATGACGGGGCGGGCGGCGGCCATGATGCGATTTTCCATTATTTTCCCTCCTGTTCGATGTGAACGTAGAGACTGATGTCGGAGGTGGCGTCAACCGGGATGCCGTAGATGACCAGATAGAGATCGCGGAGCAGATCGGTCCAGAACACCGAGGTGCGGGACATGTCGATCTGATAGTAGTGGAGTCCGCTTTTGTCCGGCAGACCGGAGGGGATGCGGCGCAGGCGCTGGCAGGCCAGGCCCCTGGTCCGGGAGATGATCAGCTCCTCCATCCGCGACGGCGGCGCGATTTTCACCCGGTAGTCGCTCAGCATGGCATCGACCTGGCTTTCGGTCATGTCGGTGACGATGCAGAGATAGGTCTGCACCCGGGTGCCCTGCTCCGGTTCGAGCCACTCCTTGTCGATCCGGCAGACCCGCTGGTCCCCCTCGATCTCGAAGCGGCGGTGGATGTAATCGACCACCACCCCGCCCTCGATCATCAGCTCCACCTGACGCAGCACCGTTTCCATGACAAAGGTGAGGTTGTCGTGGTCATAGGGGGGGATGACGAGCCTGGTCTCCGGGTAGAGGGCGACCAGGGCCCCGGCCAGCCGCACCAGTTCGAGGTAGAGATGGAAGGGGTGAATGCGCTCGGCGTTGAGCAGCTGCTGGAGGAGCAGGCCGAAGCTGGCCGCGGTCTGCAGGCGGGAGAGATTGGCGAGGACCCGCAGCGGATCAGCGGTCAGGGAGATGCGTTTGGCGGCCATCTCGCCCTGGAGAAAGAGGGCCTGATTGCTCAGCTTGACGACAACGTTTTTGGTCCGTTCCCGGAGAAAGGGCGAGGCGGTGATGTGCAGCAGCGGCGGGATATGGGCCGGCTTGAAGACCGGCAGTTTGGCGGAGGACCATTCCATCTCGCCGATCTGCAGGGCCTCGAACTGGTCGCCCGGATGGGGGCCGAAGAAGGTCTGCACGTTCCACAGGCGGCTGACGAGGGACTGTTCGTTCTGGCCGCTGTTTTCGTCGGCCACCATGTTTTCCTTGAGGACAAAGGTGCGGGCCACCCCCTTTTCCTCCTCGCCCAGCTCGTGGACCAGGGGGCGGTGGGGTTCGGGCCGCCGGACCGCCAGCCAGACCGGCAAACCGGTGTCGAGCTGGTCCTTCTGCTCCTCGAAGAGCTTTTCCGCGGCATGGGCATTGTCCGGCACGTTGATCCAGGTGCCGTCCTTGAGGCGGAAGACGGCCCGGTCGATCTTGATGCGGAAACCGGCCAGGGCGGCGCTGTTGACCTGCAGGTCGGCGATGCCCCACCAGTAGGGGGCGACGGTCGTCGTTTTCTCGCACTCCAGCATCCGATCGGCGCGCTGCGCCGCCTGGTAATGGTGGGGCAGGAGAAACATCCCCTCATACCAGTGGATCGCGGCTGTTTCGCTTTTTGTCGTCACGGCGCAAGCTCCATTCGGTTTTCCTTGATGGTGACCCGGTAGCTCGGGGCGAAATTTTCCTTTTCCGGGGAGATGACGATCTGCTGGCCGAGGCGGTCGGCATTGTTTTCATAATCGGCGTAGATGATCACCTTGGTTACCCCGTCCGGAATAGTGATCTGCACCTCCCGTTCGGCATTGCCGCGGATGGCGATATGCTGGATCTCGTCGCCCACCAGCCGGTCGCGCATCGATTGGCCGAACCAGTCTTCCGGGCCGACTTCCAGCACCGCTTCGGCCAGGCTCCGGTCGACAACGACGATGTCAACCGGCAGCAGGACATCCTCGTTGATGACCGGTTCAGAGGCGAAATTGATGGTGATGTCGGAAAATTTCTTCGGCTGCGCGCAGCCGGTCAGGGCGATGGCGGCTATGGCCAGCAGGGCAGGACGGGATAGTTTTCTGGACATGATCGATGGTTCTCCTTCGCTGAGGTGTGTGCGTTTCAGCCGGCTTGCTGCGACTGTTGCGCGTATTTTTGCAGTTTGGTCCGGATCTGTTCCCTGATCACCTGTTCACCCATGCCCTCGCTTTCCACCTTGGAGAGGGTGGCGCGGATGATGTTGGTGATCTCCTGCGGATCGAGGCTCTTTTTGCCGAGCGGCAGCAGGCCCTTGTTCTGCTCGTCCGATTCCGCGGCCAGGGCCTTGCCGATACGGGCGCCGAGCCGGGCGGCAAAGGTGGCGTATCCTTCCCGCTGGGCGGCGAGCAGCAGCACCAGCAGGTGGGAGAGGGCATCGAGCCGGCCGGCGATGATGGTGGCACGGGCGGCGCGATCCGGCGCCTGGCGGATCGCCTCTTCCAGGCTGCCCTGCAGGGCCGGCGGATGGGCGCTGCCGGCCCCTGCCACCGGACTTTCGGCGTCATCGAGAAAGCCCTTGAGGATGCGCTCGAGCTTCATGGCGAAGTCGAGCCAGGGCCGTTCATTGCCATTTTGGTCCGGCTGGGGCGCAACCGGGAAGGGTGACTCCGGTCCGGCGGGCAACTCGGCCGCCGGTGCGGCGGCGACCACCCCCTTCCCGGCCGGGCGGGCCAGGGAGATACCGAATTTTTCCAGCAGGCCGTACTCCGCCCGGATGTAACGGGAGACGAGGCTGCGTCCCTCTTCCAGCAGGGCCCGGCAGAAATGGAGGGGGGTGATCCCCTCCTTGTCCTTGCGGGCCGCCAGGTCGAGCACCCGCCAGACCCGGGGGGCGATGATAAGGGTCTGCGGCATGGTCTGCAGCATCGGCCGCAGATTGGCATGGGCCAGGCTGGGGTCGAGAACTTTGTAGCGGCCATCCGATTGCAGGGTCCGGACAGCGGCAAAATCGACCCCCTCCCGCTCATCCACCCGTTTGACCAGGGCGAGAAAGAGGCGGCGGATGTCGCAGTAGCCCCCCTCGGCCGGCAGGTCGGCGTAGAGTTCCTCCCAGACCGGGGTGAATTCCGGGGAAAAGGTGTATTCCTGGCGCGGATCGCTGAAACCCTTGTCGCTGAAGGAGCTCAGCACATCGAGAATCGACCCCTGGAAGAGCTGGATGATGGTGGAGCCGGCGATGAAGATCTCACCGGTCTTCACCGGACAGGTCTTGCCGGCGGGCAGTTTTTTCCCCTTCAGCCAGGTGCCGTTGGTGCTCTCCAGATCACGCAGACACCAGGACGGGCCTTCCCGCAGAATCTCGACATGGCGGCCCGAGACCTCGAGGTCAAGGGCAAGCGAGAGGATGTTGCCCACGTTGCGGCCGATGGTGCTTTGCCTGTCGATGAGGCAGTTCAGCCCGTCCATCGGGCCGTCAATGACTTCGAGGACGAGCTGTTCAGTCATTGAGTGTGCAGTTCCCCATCTTTTTTGCCAGCTCCTCGGCCTGTTGCCGGAAGGCGGACGAGGCCGGAATGTCCTTCAAATAATCACAGGCCATGGCGTAATTGCCTTCATTGTAATAGCGGGTCGCCTCATTGAAGAAGCGGCTGTGCAGATTGTAGTTTTTCGCTGCGCCGTCGGCCGGCGGCGCCGGTGCGGCCGGGGCCGTTGGAGCGACCGGGGCAACGGGCGCCGCCGTTGGCGGTGCAACCGGCACGGCCTGTTGCGGGGCGGCCGGGGGCGCCGGTTTGGTCGCCTCCTCTTTGTCCCGGGTGAAAAAGAGCACCAGCGCGACGATGATGACAATGGCCAGCAGACCGGCGCCGCCATAGATGAGGAGGCGGTTCGTGTCCGTTTTCTGCCCGGCGAATCCGCCCTTCACCGCGCTGTCGGCCGGCTGGGAGAACGGGTCGTCAAAGGAGCTGCGGCCCTCGAAATCCTCGAAAACGTTGTCGTCGCCGGCCGCCGGAAAGGCCGGGGCCGGTCCGGGGTGCGGCGCGGCCGGGGCGGCGCCGAAATCGCCGGCCGGAAAAGGCGGTGCCGGCGCGGGCTGGCGGAAATCGCCGCCGGTCGGGGCCGGGTGGCCGGCAAAGGGATCGCGGCTGGGCGGGGTGGGCTGTTTCTGCTGGGCCTTGGCGAACTCGGCCGGGTCGGCCATGAACAGGGTGGCGTTGGCGTCGACATGCTTGCGCAGGCGGCAGAGGATGCGGCCGACGGTGAAGACGGCCGGGGCCGCGATCTCGATGGTCGTTGATTTGTGGGTGATGCTGTTGTGGACCAGGCCGTTGAGGCCGAGCACCTGGATGACGACCTTGTCGCCCCGGCGTTCGAGGGTGAGATGTTCGCGGCTTAAGGTGCGGTCGTCGAGGATGATGTCCTGGGAGGTGTCGCGGCCGACGGTGAGGCGCTGGCCGCTGGTGAGCGCCATTTCCACCGGGCCGCCGGGGGTTTCGGCCTCGAAGATGAGATCCTCCTCCCGGCGCGGCGGCGGCGTGGGGGCGTGGGGCCGGGGCGGCGGGGCGGCCGCCTGCGGTGGCCGGTTGACACTGGTCTGCTCCTCGGCGAAACGGGGGCGTTGGGGGGCGTCCGCGCCATGCGCCGGCGGGGGGCCGGGCGGTTCCGGTCGGCCCATATCAAGCCCGCCGCCGATGCGGGTTTTTTCGCTGTCGTTGACCGGTGGCGGGGGGGGCTGGCTGGCCTTGTCCGGGGAGAGAAATTCCACTCCCATGCCGATTCGGGTCTTGTCGTCTTCGGGGAATTTTGGGTCGTTCGTCATTGGCAGGCACCAGGGCGGTGAAAGGTTCGGCATCCTGTTGCAGGAAATGCCCTTGCAGCAGAGACCGAACCGGCACGTCTTGCTCGTTTGTCATTTTTGTCCGACGCCATTCACGGACACGAATGAGTATACTCTAATTTTGTATCGAACTTTCGAGAAAAATTCAAGAAGTCTCACAAATCGTTGGTCGGCGCCGGGACCGACTCCCGCGGTTGGCCGGGGAGACGACCGCGGGAAATCCCCTTTTTGTTGTTCATCTTTGCGCCAACCATGGTAAGGTTGCAACGCAGTGAAAAAGTCCTCTGTCGGTGCATTAACAACCGTCCACACCTGACAACGATGAAAAAACGCAAGAAAAACAGAGAACAGCACCCTGTTCCCCAACAAGGGTTCCAGTGTCGGGGGCGCGTCTGGGTCGAAAAAGACGGCGAGACCTTTATCGGCTTCGGGCGAATCGTGCTGCTCGAAAAAATCAGGGAACACGGTTCCATCTCCCGCGCCGCCCAGGCCATGGAGATGTCCTACCGGCATGCGTGGAAGCTTGTCGATTCAATGAACCGTCACGCCGGCGCCCCCCTGGTGGTCGCCAGCAAGGGCGGCAGCGGCGGCGGTGGTACCCTGGTAACGGCGGAGGGCGAGCGGATGATCGCCCGGTTTGCCGAGCTGCGTTGCCGTCTCGACCGTTTC
>CAZUZJ010000025.1:0-12950 GCA_964624225.1 uncultured Desulfobulbia bacterium
CCGAAAAATCCGGTCCGGCCGGCGGCCGATCTCTGGCAGTTGCTGCAGGAACGTCGATCGGAACGACGCTTTTCCCGGCAGCCCATGACCCTTGATGAGCTCGCCCTGCTGTTGTGGGCGAGTCAGGGGGTGACCGCCACCGCCGGCCCTTTTTGGCTGCGCACGGCACCGTCTGCCGGCGCCCTCTATCCGATTGAGACCTATCTCGCGATCGAGCAGGTTGACGGCCTCGGCCCCGGCCTTTTTCATTTTCATGTCAAAGATTTCGCTCTGGAGCAACTCGGCGATCAGGCCATCGGAAAACAGGTGGCCCGGGCCGCCCTTGATCAGCGTTTTGTCGCCGAGGCTGCGGTGATTTTTCTCTGGTCAGCAATACCGCGCCGCAACATGGCCAAGTACGGTCATCGCGGATTCCGGTATATCTGCCTCGATGCCGGCCATATCTGTCAGAATCTGCTGCTCGCCGCCGCGGCCCTTGGTCGGAAGGGCTGTCCGGTGGCCGCCCTCTATGACGATGAACTGAACGGTCTGCTCGGCCTTGACGGGGCGGAGGAGAGCGTACTCTATCTCACTCCGGTCGGCTGAATTCCTGACAGGGCTTGCAAAAATCCTGCAACTGGGATAGAGAACGGAGCGGAGAGCGTTGCCGCGGCGCCTGCGGGCGACTACAGCCGCTTTTGCTTCGGTAATCGAAAACCGTCGGATGGAAACCGTCCCAAGCGCATCATCCCATGAAAGAATTTTTTTTCGTCACCCTGCTCAAACGCCTCTGCCTCGGCATCGACTTCTGCAATCTGTGGATCGGCAGGGCGGTGTCGTGGCTTGTCGTCCTCCTTGTTGCGCTGGTTTTTGCCAATGTGCTGATGCGTTATTGCCTGCAAACGAGTTTTGTCTTCCTTCAGGAGCTGGAGTGGCATCTCTTTGCCGTTATCTTTCTTCTCGGGGGCGGCTACACCCTGTTGAAGGATGGGCATGTGCGGGTGGATATCATTTATCAGCGTCTGGACGCCCGAGGGCGGGCCTGGATCAATCTCCTCGGCGTGCTTTTCCTCCTGCTGCCCGGCTGCTGGCTGGTGATCGCCACCGGACTGCCCTTTGCCGTCACTGCCTACACCATGGCTGAGGGGTCACCCGACCCCGGTGGTCTGCCGTATCGTTTTGTCCTGAAGGCGACCCTTGCTCTCGCCTTTTTTCTCATGGCCTTGCAGGGGCTGGCGCTGGGGGTGAAAAGTGGTATGCAGCTGGCTGGCATCCCGATCACCCAAGGACGGGGGGAACCGGCAAAGGGGGACGCTGATGGTCGGTGAACTGCTGCCCCTCTGGATGTTTCTGGTCCTCACCGTCCTGCTCATGGCCGGATTTCCGGTGGCCTTTACTCTGCTCGGCACCTCGTTTGTCTTCGGCCTGATCGGTTTCGGCTGGAATTTTTTTCATCTGTTGCCCCTGCGGATCTGGGGGATCATGACCAACGCCACCCTGATGGCGGTGCCGCTCTTTGTCTTCATGGGCGTCATGCTGGAGCGTTCCGGACTGGCCGAGAGGTTGCTCGATGCCATGGGCATGCTGTTTGGCCGGATGCGGGGCGGGCTGGCCGTCTCCGTGGTGGTGGTTGGCGCCCTGCTCGGCGCCTCCACCGGCATCGTCGGCGCCACCGTGGTGACCATGGGGCTGCTGGCCGTTCCCGTCATGCTGAAGCATGGCTATGAGAAGGGGCTGGCCTGCGGCACGGTGGCGGCTGCCGGCACCCTGGGGCAGATTATTCCGCCCAGTATCGTCCTCATTCTCATCGGCGACATCGTCGGCGTGCCGGTGGGCGATCTCTTCCTCGGGGCGGTGCTGCCCGGTCTGGTGCTGGTTTGCCTGTATATCGTTTATCTTGTCGTGCTGGCGGCCCGCTATCCGCAGAAGGCGCCGGCCGTTGTTGGCGATGGGGGGCGAGTCGTCAGCTGGGGTGCGGTGGGCCGGGCTCTGGTGCCGCCCCTTGTCCTCATGGTGGCGGTCCTCGGCTCGCTCTTTGCCGGCATCGCTTCGCCCACTGAGGCGGCCGCAGTCGGCGCGGTGGGCGCCACCCTGCTTGCCACCAGCACCGGCCGCTTGACGCTCCACATGGTGGATGAGGTGGGCCGCGCCACCATGCAGCTCACCTCCATGGTCTTTATCATTCTGGTCGGCGCCGCTGCCTTTGGTCTGGTCTTTCGCGGCACCGGCGGCGACGAGCTGGTGCGCGGCGCCCTTCATTCCCTCTCCCAGGGACTCGGCCCCTGGTCAGTGCTGGCCCTGGTCATGGCCTTTATCTTTGTCATTGGTTTTTTTCTTGATTTCATCGAGATCACCTTTATCCACGTGCCGGTGCTGGCGCCGATCATGATTGATCTCGGCATCGATCCGGTCTGGCTCTGCATCCTGATTGCGGTGAATCTCCAGACCTCCTTTCTTACCCCGCCGTTTGGTTTTTCCCTCTTTTATCTGCGGGCAGTGGCGCCGCCCGGGGTGACCACCGCCCATGTCTATCGCGGCGTTGTTCCCTTTGTCCTGCTGCAATTGACAGGTCTGCTGCTCATCGCCCTGTTCCCCGGCCTGGTCAGCTGCTTTCTGGATTGACGACAGGGAGGGCGAATGGGAACCCTTTCCGGGGTTGCCGCGCAGAGAGGCCTTGCGCAAAGCGCGGCAATGGTGTAACGATATTGTCACACAGTGGCAGATCGGTGTTGTCGGACAAGATGGGGAAAACGGTTTTGTCGACAGGAACGGCGAGCGCAAGCGCGATCAGGGAGCACGAGCGATGAATGATGGTCGGCACGAAGGGCGACATGATTTTTTTCCGGATGGCAGACTTGCTGAAAGAATTGCCGCCGACCGGCTTCATGGGGTTTCCTCCATGACCCTGACGGTTCGTGACCTGGCCATGATGGAGATGGAGGCGACCCTGCTCAATATCAGTGAAACCGGTATCGGTGTTGTCATGGAACGCGAGTTGGCAGTGGGCCAGATCGTCGCCGTCTCCTCCATACCGGATGACGCCATGGCAACCAAGGCGGTGGTCATGTGGTGTCAGCGGGAAGGAAAACGCTGCCGGGTGGGGCTGAAATTCATCCACGCAGGGTAAAAGCGCTGTCGCCGCGGCTGGCGAAACCCGGATTTCCGTCGGTAACCGTGCGGAAATCCGGGTTTTTTTGTCTGTTCTTCTGTTGACTTGCACTGCCGGGTCAATTAGTCTGTGGCAGCAGGTTCTGATGAGAAAAGGGCAGCGGGCCGCGTTGCGGGGATCTGATGTTCCATTGTCCCGGCTCGGGAGGAGTTGGGCGATTACAATTGAGACAAAACGGCGGATGGTGGACGGACCATCCGCGCATGATGAGAAGAGGAGCAGGGCAGGCAATGAAACGACGGGAATTTCTGCAAAAAACAACGGGTACGGCCCTGGCGGTCGCCGGTGCCTTTGCTGCGGCTGCGGCCCCGCTGGCCCGGGCCGGGGAAAAAACCTTTCGCTGGACCATGGTCAGCACCTGGCCGCCCAATATGGCGGTGCTGCAGACCGGCGCCGCCCGTTTTACCGAGCGGGTGAAGGAGATGAGCGGCGGCCGGCTGCAGATCGAGCTCTTTGCCGGCGGCGAACTGGTACCGGCGCTTGGGGTCTTTGATGCGGTGTCCGCCGGTACCGTGCAGCTCGGCTGTGGCGCTTCCTATTACTGGGCCGGCAAGGTGCCGGCGGCCCAGTGGTTCACCTCGGTGCCCTTTGGCCTCAATGCCCAGGGGATGAACAGCTGGCTTGCCGCCGGCGGCCTTGCCCTCTGGGAGGAGGTGTACGCCCCCTTCAACCTCGTGCCCCGGCCCTTCGGCAACACCGGCATGCAGATGGGGGGCTGGTTCCGCAAGGAAATCACCAGCGTCGATGATTTCAAGGGCCTGAAAATGCGTATCCCCGGCCTGGGCGGCAAGGTGGTGGCCAAGGCCGGCGCCACCGTGGTACTGCTGCCGGCTGCCGAGATCTTCACCAGTCTCGAACGGGGAGTGATCGACGCCACCGAATGGGTCGGTCCCCTCCATGACCTGCGCATGGGGTTTTACAAGGCCGCTCCCTATTATTATTACCCCGGCTGGCATGAGCCGGGCAGTTGTCTCGAGCTGCTGATCAACCGCCCGGCCTATCTTTCTTTGCCGACCGACCTGCGCATGGTGATCGATGCCGCAGCCATGGAGAACAGTATCCTCACCTTGAGCGAATTCGAGGCCGGCAACGGTGCGGCCCTGGTCGAACTGGTGGAGACCCATCAGGTCAGGCTGCGCCGTTTTGCCGACGAGGTGCTGGCCCGGTTGAAGAGTCTGGCCACGGAGACGCTGGAGGAGGAGGCGGCCAAAAGTCCGGAATCACGCAAAGTCCATGATGCCTTCATGAAGTTCCGAAAAGAGATCGCCGGCTGGGGCGAGATATCGGAAAAACCCTATTATCAGTTCATGGCATGAAGGCAGGAGCAGATATGGCCCAGCCCACCCGAACAAGCATCTTCGCCCAGTTCGATTCCCTGCGCGACAGTTTGAAGAAAATCGTCTTTGATCAGGACGAGGCGGTCAATGACGTGGTCGATGCCTTTATTCATCTGAGCTGTAAGCCGCTTGACCATCCGCCCCGGGCGATCTTCACCTTTCTCGGCCCGCCCTCGGTGGGCAAGATCTTCTTTGCCCGCACCCTTGCTTCCTTTCTGGAAGACTATACCGCCTTCAAGCAGTTTGACATGGAGCAGTACAGCGACCCGGAAAGCGTCATCATGCTCTTTGGGCAGAAAATGACCGGCGACGGCATGGTGGAGGGCGAGTTTACCGCCTTTGTCCGGGAGCATCCCCGCTCGGTCATTCTCTTTGATTCCATTGACCTGGCCGACAATCAGGTTCAGCTCGCCCTGCTGAAGATGCTCACCGGCACTCCCCAGGAAAGCGGGCTCGACTGCGGCGAGCTCATCGTCATCTTCACCTCCACCCTGGCCTGCACTGTTCTGCAAAGCCGGACATTCCGGGCCGAGCTGCAGGCAAACAAGCAGCGAGCCCATGCCGGCCTGATGGACACCATCGCCTGTGAGAAGAAGGCGGTCTTCGACAGCATGCAGGCCGCCATTGCCCCCAAGCTGCTTTCGGCCCTGGCGCGCAGTAATATCATTCTCTTTCAGTCCCTCAGCCTTGACACCATGGCGCGCATCGCCGGCGAGGCACTGGCCGGTCATTCCGAGCAGTTTGCCGAGGTAAGCGGCATCCGCCTCGCCTATGACGATTTTGATCGCACTGTCCGCCTGCTTACCCTGACCTTTGCCCCCCAGATCAACGTCAAGAAGATCAAACAGAAATTGCCGGATCTGCTTTTTGCCAGAATTACCGATTTTATCCGCGATCAGCGTAAGTATCCCCAGCATGTGCTCTGCAAACTCTCCCGCCAGGCCGTCACCTTCATCGACAAGCTTTTTGCCGAGCGGGACACCCTGCCGCGCCGGCTCTTCAAAAAACGGGAGACCCTTGACATCGACTGGAAGGAGTCATGGCGGGGCAGGACGCTGACCGTTACCATCAGCCGGGCCGAGCTGAAAAGAATCCCGGAGTCCCCTGATCTCCTGCGGGATTCGTTGCCGGTCATTGAGTTTTCCGAGCTTTCCTTCAGCGATATTGCCGGCAATAAAACGGTGAAGCGCAACCTCTGACAGGTGGTAAAGCTGCTCAAGACCCCGGAACTGGTCGACCGTTTCGGCATCGACATGCCCAAGGGGATGCTGCTGCACGGTCCGCCCGGCGTCGGCAAGACCATGCTGGCCAAGGCCTTTGCCCGGGAGGCGGAGAGGCCCTTTGTCTATGTGGCGCGCAGCGATCTTTTTGACCCCTATTGCATCAAACACGCCTTTGCCAAGGCGCGCGAATACGCGCCGAGCATCGTCTTTCTCGACGGCATTGACATCAAGGGCATGCTGGATGGCGGCGGTTACGCCTCCATGCCGGACGAACAGCTCATCCTCGAACTGGACTCCCTGTCAGCGGACCCGGAGGAGTCGGTTTTCACCATCGCCACCGCCCAGAAGCGGGAGGATGTCAGCCCCAACATCATCGCCCCCGACCGCATCGACACCTTTGTCGAGGTGCCGGAGCTCGACCGCGACGCCCGACGTTTCTTTATCGAAAAGATCCTGGCCAAGCCCAACGACGGCAAAATCAACGTCGAGCGGGTCATCCGCTATATCTCCGGCATGAGCGGCTACGATTTGCAGCGGATCGGCAAGGAGGCGGCCCTTTATGCCATCCGCAACGGGATCGACGTCATCACCGAGGAGATCCTCATCGAGCAGATCAACATCATCAAGTACGGCTTTAAGCTGGAAAAGAAGCATATCCGTAATCTGGAGCAGGATCTGAAGATCACCGCCTATCACGAGGCGGGCCATGCGGTGCTCTCCCATCTGCTGCTGCCGGATATCAAGATCGAACAGGTGACCATCGCCCCCCGTCTGCGGAGTATGGGGTTCATCTCCTACAGTATCGAGGATTTTCCCGGCAACATCTGTCGGGACGAGGTGTTCAACAATATCTGCGTGCTGCTCGGCGGTCGGCTGGCCAGTATCCGTAAATTCGGGGCCAAGGGCAATGACACCGGCGCCTCCAATGACCTTGAAGTGGCGACCCACCAGGCCTACGCCGCGGTGGCCAGTCTCGGCATGGACGAGGAGATCGGTTATGTCCACACCGATACCCTGTCCCAGAACGTCAGCCGGCAGATCTTTCTCGGTCGGGTCGAGGCGCGGGTCATGCACTGGATGCGGCAGGCGACCGACCGGGCCGAGGAGCTGATCGGCCGGCACTGGCAGAAGGTGGAGGAGCTCGCCGATATTCTCATCCGCCAGGAAATCGTCGACGGCGCGGAACTGGAGCACATCATGAAGGGTGTTGCCGAGGGGTGATTTGCACTTTGAGTTCCCTCATCCTCGTCGGTTTCACCCTGATGGGCGAAGGGTGGGGCCTCCACATCCCGAAAGGCTATATCTCTTTTGCCATGGCCTTTTCGGTCGGGGTGAGATCCTTAACATCAGGATGCGGGGCCGGGCTGCCGAGCCGGTGCGGCTGCACCGCAAATCCTGAGAGAAGACCGCCGGACCGGTGAAAAAGAACAGCAGGCTTTTGGTCGTCGCCGCTTGTCTTCCGATCTGCACCGATGCTATACTCTGATCACGGGCTTTTTCGGACCAATGATCAATTTTTGCAGGGAGCGGGGATGAAGGAGTTCATCGGTATCGAGCAGTATCTTGCCATTGCCACCTCGATGATCATGGTCATCGACGGGACGGATGCCGTTACCCTGGTCAACGGCAAGGGCTGCGAGATCCTCGGCTGTCCGGAAGAGGAGATCATCGGCCGCAACTGGTTTGCCTCGTTCATCCCGGAGCGGATCCGGGCGGAGGTGCGGCAGGTGGCCGAAAATTTCCGGGCCGGGGCAACGGAGCAGTTCGCCTTTTATGAGAATCCGGTGCTGCGTTGCGACGGCAGCGAACGGATTCTTGCCTGGCACAATATCCCTTTGTATGACGACACGGGCGCGATGGTCGGCATCCTCTCCTCCGGTAACGACATTACGGAGAAAAAGGAGCAGGAACAAGCCCTGCGGGAGAGTGAGGAGCGGTTGACACTGGCCCTTGAGGGGGCAGATCTCGGCCTCTGGGACTGGAACATGCAGACGGGTGAGATCTATTTCAGCCCTCGCTGCTTCGCCAATCTCGGCTATGCAGCCGACGAACTGCCGCAATCCTTCTCCACCTGGCGCGATCTTCTCCACCCCGATGATGAAAAACCGGTCCGGCGGGCCATTGATGCCGCCCTGCCCAACCGGCCGGCCCACTGGACGGCGGAGTTTCGTTTGCGAACCAAGGGTGGCGACTATGTCTGGTTCCAGGGGCGCGGCATGGTGGTGTCCTTCACCCCGGCCGGCGCCCCGTTGCGGGCCACCGGTACCAATATCGACATCACCGCCCGCAAGAACGCCGAGCAGGCCCTGGCCGAGAGTGAACAACGTTTCCGCGAGCTGTTTGACAACATGTCCACTGCGGTCGCCGTCTATCGTCCGGTGGAGGACGGCCGGGATTTTGTCGTCACTGATCTCAATCCCGCCGCCCTGCGCAGCAGCCGGGTGGAAAAAGAGCAGGTCGTCAACCTCCCGGTGCGGCAGGCCTTCCCCGGTGTCGAGAAGATGGGGCTCTTTGATGTGTTCCGGCGGGTGGCCCGGACCGGGGTGCCGGAACATCACCCTGTTTCCCTCTATCAGGATAACCGCCACACCCTGTGGGCGGAAAACTATGTCTTCCGGCTGCCCTCCGGCGAGATCGTCGCCATCTACGATGATGTCACCCGCCGCCGGCAGGAGGAAAAGGAGCAGGAACTGCTGCGCAAACGGCTCGAGGCCCTCTGGAACATCTCCTCCCTGCTCCATGCCGACATGAAGACCATTCACGAGTCCCTGGCCGGGGAGATGATCGGCATGACGGAGAGCCGTTACGGCTTTTACGGCGTGCTTCATGAGGGGAAAGAGATGGTTCTCCACTCCTGGTCCGACGCCGCCATGGCGGAATGCCGGATGCAGGAAAAACCCCTCGTTTTCCCCCTGGCCAAGGCCGGGATCTGGGCCAATGCGGTGCGCGCCAAGCAAACCGTGATCTACAACGATTACGGGCGCGATCTCCCCAATAAAAAGGGGCTTCCCGCCGGACATGTGCCGCTGACCCGGGTGCTTGCCGTGCCGGTGGTGGTGGGCGAGCGGGTGGTGGCGATCGGCGTCGTCGCCGACAAGGAAAACGACTACACCGAGGAAGATGCGCGGCAGGTGGAGGTCTTGCTGCAGAACGCCCGTTTCATCCTGGAACGCAAGGAGGTGGAACTCGCCCTCCAACGGGCCAAGGAGGAATGGCAGCAATCCTTTGACGCCATCGGTGATGTGGTCACCATCCAGGATCGGGCGATGCGGGTGGTGCGGGCCAACCGGGCGGCGCACCAGCTCCTCGGCCGTGAGTATGGTGAGCTGATCGGCCTCAAGTGCCATGAGCTGTTTCGCGATTCGGCCCTGCCTTGCCCCGGCTGTCCGGTTTCCAGCGTATTGGAGAAGAAATGCGGCTGTTCCGGTGTTGTCGAGCATGCCCGACTGGGGCGCATCTTTCTCGTTACCTGCGCGCCGATTTTCGATGCCGATGATGAGATTGCCCATCTGGTGCACATCGCCAAGGACATCACCGAGCAGAAACGGCTGGAGGAGAAACTGCGCCAGGCCCAGAAGATGGAGGCCATCGGCACCCTGGCCGGTGGCATTGCCCATGATTTCAACAATATCCTGTCCGCCATCATCGGTTTTGCCGAGATCGCCAAGCTTGACCTCCCCGCCGCCAGTCATGCGGTCCATGACATCGATCAGGTTATCCGGGCCGGGAAACGGGCGGCCGATCTGGTCAAACAGATCCTGCTCTTCAGCCGGAAGAGTGACCAGCAGCTCCAGCCTCTCGAACCGCATCTGATCATCAAGGAGGCGATCAAGATGCTGCGTTCCACCCTGCCCACCACCCTGACCATCAGGGAAGATATCGATCCGTCCTGCGGCAAGGTGCTGGCTGATCCGACCCAGATCCAGCAGGTCATTATCAATCTCTGCACCAATGCCCTGCATGCCATGGAAGGGGAAAAGGGGGTGCTTGGCATCTGTCTGCGACGCCTGGAGGCAGGGGAGAGAGTGCAAGGGAAAAATGGCGCCATCACCGAGACGCTGCCGGCCCCCTTTCTCGTTCTGTCGGTCAGTGATACCGGCCATGGCATGGATGCGGCAACCGTGGAGCGGATTTTCGAACCCTATTTCACCACCAAGGAAACGGGCAAGGGCACCGGACTCGGTCTGGCGGTGGTGCATGGTATCGTTGAGTCCTGCCAGGGTTTTGTCAGGGTGGAGAGCCGGCCCGGCCATGGTTCGGTCTTCCATGTTTTTCTGCCGGTCTGGACCGGGGGGACTTCCTTGGCGGTGCCGGGCGGGACGGAAGAGCCGTCGCCCCGCGGCCATGAACGGATTCTCGTTGTCGATGACGAGCAGGTTATCGCCGATATTCATGCCGCCATGCTGGAGCGTCTTGGCTACCGGGTGACAACAACGTCAAACAGTGTCGATGCCCTGGAGCGCATCCGGTCGGCGCCCGATTATTTCGATCTGCTCATCACCGATCAGACCATGCCCGGTCTGACCGGGGCCGAACTGGCCGATGAGGTGCTGCGGATCAATCCCCGTTTCCCCGTCATTCTCTGCACCGGCTACAGTTCCGTCATTTCCGAGGAGGAGGCGACGGCGCGGGGCATCCGCCGCTATGTCCGTAAGCCACTGATCCGCAGGGAAATCGCGGCACTGGTCAGGGCGGTGCTGGATGAGCAGCGGCGGGGTGCGCCAGGGTGACGGTGATCATGGTTCCCATCTCCTTTCTCCTCGTTTTTTATGGCAGCAGCCGGCTGTTCAGTTTGGCGTTGACCCGGATCGTCTGCAGCAGAACGACGAGCAGCGGCGTCAGCAGCAGAAAATACGGCAGGGAAAAGAGTTCCAGCAGGCCGGTGTGGATCAGGGCCTTGTCGAGAAAGAACATGCCGAACACCCAGAAGGCCACCCCCGGACAGATCAGGGCATAGGTGGCGGGTGAGCCGACCGCTGTTCCTGCCTCGGGCGGCTCACCGTCGCCATGGATGAAGTGGGTGAAATAGTTGTTCCGACGCATGACCTGATAGCCGAGCAGGCCGAAGAAGAGTTGCAGGGCAACAATGGCGCTGCCCAGGACAAAATAGAAGACCGGGCTGAACTCCGCGGCGAAAAGGAGATGAAAGCCGTGGGCCAGGCGGATGACGGTGATGCCGAGCAGGGTCAGGATCGGGATGAGAATCCAGAGACTGGCGCTGCCCTCGCGATTGATGCCCTGGTCCAGCATGGCATGAAAACCGAGAATCAGATTTTTTACGGCCAGCAGGGCGGCGATGAGCAGAAAGAACAGGGAGCAGAAGGACGCCAGGGCGACAAGAAGGCGATTGTCGCTCATGGCCGCCGGCGCGGCGAAACCAACGGCATTCATGGCAAAGGCAAAGGAGGAAATCATCTGGCCCAGGGAATTGTTCAGGGTGTGGTTGAAGTGTCCCTGGAGCAGCAGTTTGCTGTAATAGCGGTAAAAGATACGCAGGCTGCAGAGGCCGGTGGCGAAAAAACCGAGAAAGGCGATCGGAAACAGGTATTCGACTATCCGCCAGAGGCCGGGGACCAGCATGGCGCCGAGGACGAACAGGACATTGATGGTCATAGTGAAGGTGAGGGGCAGCGCCATCAGGGTGATTTCATGGTTGCTGTTGAGCAGGGCCTGGTATGGCCCGGTTTGTTTGTAGCGGCGGAATTCCCGGATGTTCCAGGCAAGGATGCGGACATGGCGGAAGGCAAACCAGAGCATGGCAAGATAGCCGGCGGCGCAGAGCAGGCGGACAGACGGGGGGCCGGTCAGCAGCAGGGGGAGGACGGCGTCAATGGTGGCGATCGGCGTCTTTGGATGATCCACCATGAACATGAAAAAGATGAAAAAGGCCACGGTCAGGCCGCCATTGCCAAGGGCGGCGAGAAAATAGAGGGGAGAGTAGGGGGTGTCGATGTTTTTTCTCATGAACATGAGCGTCCTTGCTGATAAGTACAATGAATTTTTTCACGCATCCGGGCCATTATCCGGGCCGCGGAAAAAATTGACCATGAACTGGATGAGAAAAACAAAACAGTAAACCGTGGCAATAACCGCGAGCCAGTCCAGCAGCCCGCCGCCGTGGCGCAGCAGCCAGTCGATCAAGTTCGTTCTCCCGGCAGGCGGCGCGGTGGCGGGATGGCCCAGCTTCTCTGAGGGTGTGCCGGCATCTTATTTTTTACAGCTCTCCGCCGCCTCCGCCTGCATGGTGAAAATGCGGGTGATGGCCTCCTCGATGGGGACCGCGCGGTTAAACCAGCGGCGGAAACATTTGGCCTCAAGTTGCCATTCGGCGTGGGTCAGTTCCAGTTCGGCCCGAATCTGGCCGAGAAATTCCGCCAGTTCCCCCTCGCTGTTTGCCTCGGAGTAAATCATATAGTCACAGTGCTTGCGAAAGAGCATGATGGAGCCGTCATATTTTTTGCGGGGTTCGCAAAAGCAGGCCACCGTCTCCTTGAGGCGCTGGCCGATTTCGTCATGCACCTGGTTGGCGACGATAAAGCCGTGTTCCTGCTGAAAGGCGCCGAACTCCCTGAAGGTGATCAGTTGCAGCTCATAGCCCCTGGCGCCGGTCTCGCCGAGCAGCCGCAGGTCATCGAGGACGAGGAGATAGCGGTAGTTGTAGAGTTCGGACAGGGTGTCGCGGAAAAAGGTGTCACGCCGGAAATTCTCGATTTCTTCCATGAAACCGGCGGATTGGTAGAGAATCGGCGGTTTCATGAGCAGATCGTCACCGAGCCGGGTGAGGGCGGCCACCGCCCGGCGGTCGAGGCGGCCGCTCTCCGCCTCCTGGCTGACAATGGTCAGGGCGGTCGCCACGCTGAGCGGCTTTTTGTAGGGGCGTTTGGCGGTCATGGCCTCGAAGACATCGACCGCCGAGGTGATGCGGGTCAAGATGTCGATCTCGTCACCCTTGAGCCCGCAGGGGTAACCGCTGCCGTCCAGTCGTTCATGGTGGCGGAGGATGATGTTGGTGATGCTGTCGTCGGTCAGCCTTTTGGCAAAGAGTTTGGCGCCGATGAGGGGGTGGTACTGCATGATGCGGCGATCCTGGATGTTGAACAGATCCGGTTTGAGCAGGATGTCGTCGGGGATGGCGGTTTTGCCGATATCGTGGACAAGTCCGGCCAGTTCGAGGATGTCGAGATCCTTTTCCGGCAGGCCCATGGCCGCGCCGGTCAGCCGGGCGAGACGGGCGGCCCGGTG
>CAZUZJ010000025.1:13003-16165 GCA_964624225.1 uncultured Desulfobulbia bacterium
CGCTCATGATGGCAAAGAGGTCACGGACGAGCAGGTCCCTGGTCTCGTCAGCCGGCGCGATCGTCATCCCGCCGCCCGCCGCGTCGCCTTGTTTTTTTGCTTCATGGCATACATCTCCTTGTCCGCCTTGCCGAGCAGGGTGTCGATGTCGCGGCCGTCCACCGGATGGATGCTCATGCCGATGCTGAGCCGGATGGTCAACGCAAAGCGGGTGCAGATGATTTCCGGATTGATTCGAGCGAGGATTTTCTTTTTCAGGGTGGCGGTGTCACCGGGGGAGGTGATCTGAAAGATGCCGACAAATTCGTCACCGCCGATGCGGGCGACGATATCGGTGTCGCGGACCGCCCCGCGCAGGTCGGCGGCCACCCGTTGCAGCACATGATCGCCGGCCTCGTGGCCGTAACGGTCGTTGATCGCTTTGAAATCGTCGAGATCGATGAAGGCGACGGCAAACATGAGGCCGTTGCGATCCGCCTCCTTGATGGCCTGACACAGGTGTTCCAGCATGAGGAGTCGGTTTGGCAGACCGGTGAGAGGATCATGGCCGGCCACATGGAGCAGTTTGTTCTGCAGGGTTTTGAGCTCGGTGATGTCACGATTGCTGCCGCGGATGCCGATGTTTTCACCCGCGCTGTTGGAAACGGTGCGGCAGATGTGATGAATCCATTTTGTTTCTCCCGTTTTGGTGCGGATCTCGAATTCGACCGGTTCCACCATGCCGTTCCCCGCCATGATGTGGCTGTGTTGCTGCCATTTACTCCAGTCCCGGGGCACGATGATTTGTTGCAGGAGATCGGGGTCGGTATAGAAATGCTCCGGCTTATAGCCGGTGACGTTTTCGCAGGACGGGGAGACATACTTGTAGGTTCCGGAGGGATCCTGCCAGTACTCCCAGTCGTTGGCGAATTCCGAGATAACGGTCATCGCCTCTTCCTGCTGGAGAGACGACTCATCCAGTCGCCGCAGCTTGTCGATCAGCTCTTGCAGCCCGGCAATGGTGCGCTGGATCTCTTTTCTGCGATCCCCGAAGATGCTCATCTCGCCTCCGCTGCCTTCGAATGGAAAAAGGGGAACTGTTTGTTTGATGTCAATATGTGCATATGCTCATAATAATGATGGGGCGGATTGCTGTCAAGTCAAGTATTTTCTAAATTGCTTGAATGTCTGACGCCCGGCTTTCCATGGAGTCGATCTGGCGGTCGATCAGATCGTTCATGCGCCCCAGGTAGACGGCAACCGGTTGCGCCGTCAGGGAGGCGAGGCCGACCCGCAGGTCCAGGATCTGGATGTCGTGGCAGAGATGGGGGGCCATCACCAGCCGTTCCGCCTCCTCGTAGCGCTGCAGCTTGATCAGCGCCTTGGCGTGATTGATGATCGCCTCGGTGCCGGGTGTGCCGATCCTGCCCAGCAGTTTTGCCGCGGCTTCCGTCCGGTTGTTGGCAAGGAGGATGCGGCCGGCGTGCTCGTGGCTGGCGGGGTCCGGCGGCAGCAGGTCAAGCAGGGCCTTGGCCTTGTCGCGGAAGCCGAGGCGGAGGTAATAGTTGAGCAGACTGAGGAAATCGGTCATCTCCTGGGTCAGCTTCCAGGGCACGGAGTCGCGCAGGGCGAGATAGTGGAGGTTGTCGTTCTGGCGCCGCAGTCCGTCGAGATCGTTGAAGCGATAGATGTTGCGCGGCGCCTGGGCGGCGAGATCGCGCCAGTCGGCAATCTCCACCGGCTCCATCACCTGATGGAGGTAGACCTGAAAGGTGGCAGTGCGACCGGCCAGGGCGGGTTCGCCGTAGTCGTCCGGAAAACGCACCGGAAACTGGCTGACCCGGCCGGCCTTCATGCCGTGCAGACCGGCGTCGAAATCGGCCAGCAGGGCGTCGCCGCCGACCACCGCCTCCTGGAAATAGGCCTCGGTGGCCGGCACCATCTGTCCGTCGATGATGCCCTTGCAGTCGTAAATGACCCGGCAGCCGGGGGCCGCCACCCCGCGCCGTTTGAAACGATAACAGATAAAGGGACCGGCGAGGAATCGTTTCGCCTCGGGCCGCCCCCCGAAATCATCCTGCAGCCGGCGCAGGCAGCCTGCGGCCGCCTCATGTTCCTCCAGGGCGAGAAAGATGCGGGCGAGCATGATGAAGGTCTCGGGCCGGCAGCAGAGGGCGTCAAAATGGCCGGTGATGAAGCCGGCGACCTCGAAGAGACCGCTGCCGGCATCGATCTTTTCGGCGAAATCGATCCGGTTCAGCCGCCAGATGGCGGCCATCCGCTCGATCTCCCCGGCGCTCATGGCGGTGGTGGTGAAGTCGCGGCAGATCGACTGGTAAGCGGGTTTGGTGATTGGCAGGGGGATGATGCCGTGCTCCTCGGGCGCGTCGAGCATGGGGATGCCGAAAAAGAGGTGAAGCTGCTGGCAGATGGAGTTGCCGTCAATCGCCACCTGGCGCGCCTTGACATAGTCGAGGGTTCGCTGGGCGGCGGCCAGGGATTCGCCGGGCAGGCCGAAGAGGGAAAAAAGCTCGACGGCAATGCCCGCCGCCTGGACCCGGGCGATCACCCCGGCCAGTTTTTCCGGATCGAGCCCCTTGTTGATCTTTTGCAGAACCTCGGGAACCGCCGATTCCAGACCGAAGGCAATGGTGTGGGCGCCGGCCTCTTGCAGCAGGGCGAGCAGCTCGTCGTCGATGAGGTTGTATCTGGTCTGGCACCAGAAGGTGATACCGGGACAATGGTCGATGATGGCTTGGGCCAGTTCGGTGAGGCGTCGGCGGGAATAGGCGAAGTTCGGGTCGGCGAACCAGAAGTCGTTGATCCCTTTTCGGCAGAGGTGAGTGATTTCGGCAATGACCCGGGCGATGGAGTGAAAACGCACCTTTTTGCCGCTGGCCCGGGTGGTGTAGCAGAAGGTGCAGGGCGAGGTACAGCCGCGCGAGGTGAGGAGGATGACCCGGCTTTTGCCGGTCGGGTCGATGATGTCGTCGAGATAGGGTGAGGGCAGCTCGTCGAGATCCTCCAGCGGCGGGGCGGGCGCGGTGTCGACAAGCCGATCGTTGTCGCGGAAGGTGATGCCGGGCACCGCGGTGAGCGGCAGCTGATCGGCGATGGCCCGGCCCAGGGCGGGCAGCACCGTTTCTCCATCGCCCCGGCAGAGGATGTCCGCCTCGGGGAAAT
>CAZUZJ010000026.1:0-15234 GCA_964624225.1 uncultured Desulfobulbia bacterium
TCCGGTTTTTTCAATCTGACTTATCTCCATAACACCGGGGCCGCCTTCGGGCTGCTCGCCGGCGCCAACCCGGCCTGGCGGGTATCTTTTTTTGTCGGCGTCGCCTGCGCCGCCCTGATCTTCATCCTCTTCGCCTTTCAGCAGTACCGGCAGCGGGGACGGCTCTACCTCATCGTCTTTTCCCTGATCAGCGGGGGCGCGGTCGGCAATCTCCTGGACCGGGTCCGCTATGGCTCGGTGGTGGATTTTCTCGATTTTTATCTTGGCAGCTATCACTGGCCGGCCTTTAATGTGGCTGATTCGGCGATTGTCGTCGGGGTCGGTCTCTTTCTGCTGGCCGGTTTTTTCGACCGGGAGAAAAGGTGAGGGGTTCCGGTTGATGCCTCTCGTAACAACTGAAAATTCCCCACAGAGACCGCTGAGCACCCAGAGATAACCGATTGTCATTCACAATATTTTCTCTGAGTCCTCTGGGTGCTCAGTGGTGAAAAAAACTTTTGCGACGCCATCACAGTTTAGAAAAGGAAGATGAACAATGACGACACTCATCAACGACGCGGCGAAAACCGCCTTTCTCTTCCCCGGCCAGGGTTCGCAGTTTGTTGGCATGGGCCGGGATTTTCTCGAACAGAGCGACGCGGCCAGGGAGCTGATGGCCATGGCCGAACGGGTCAGTGGTCTGCCCCTGGGCGCCCTCTGCCTCGACGGGCCGCTGGCGGATCTGACCCGTACTCTGCATCTGCAACCGGCCATGACGGTGGTGAACCTCATCTTTCTCGCCGAACTGCGGCGAGCCGGCATTGACGCCGCCTTTTTCGCCGGCCACAGCCTGGGTGAGTATGCCGCCCTGGCCGCGGCCGGGGTGGTCAGTTTCGAGGACACCCTCGCCCTGGTCACTGAACGCGGCAGGCTGATGGAACGGG
Organism: uncultured Desulfobulbia bacterium; assembly: GCA_964624225.1. GTDB lineage: Bacteria > Desulfobacterota > Desulfobulbia > Desulfobulbales > SURF-16 > DB1. Next base: position 924 of record CAZUZJ010000026.1, read on the forward strand.
AAAGTGCCCTTTCTCCCGGGACCATGAGCGCCATCCTCAAACTCACCATCGACGAGGTCAGGGCGATTGTCGTCGAGGCAGGCGGCAAGGGCGTGGTGGTGGCTGCCAATCATAATTCCGAACAGCAGATCGTTATCTCCGGTGATCAGGCCGGGGTGGCGGCGGCCTCGGCCCTGGCCGCGGAACGGGGCGGCCGGGCGGTGGCTTTGCCGGTGAGCGGCGCCTGGCACAGTCCGCTGGTGGCCGGGGCGGTGCCCGACTTTGAGAAGGCCATGGCCGCCATCACCTTTCAGCCGCCGCACGGCACCCTGTTCTTTAATGTCACCGCCGCACCGGAAAGCGAGCCGGCGATGATCCGCTCTATCATGAGCCGACAGATCGCCGCGATGGTCAGGTGGTATGAGACCATCCTGGCCATGCGGGCGCGGGGCGTGACGACCTTTGTCGAGGTCGGGCCGAAGACGGTGTTGACCGGTCTGCTGAAAAAAATTGTGAGCAAGGATGACGGTTGCCGCTGTCTGCAGGTGGAAGATGGTGTTACCCTGGCCGCCTGCGTCGACAGTCTGCGCAACCAGGGGTGATTAATCACTTGACAAGGGGGGCGTATCCAATTATTTTTACCCGTTTACGTATCCTTGCCTGTTGCTTTTGCATGAAGGTTCTTTTCCCGCCGGCCCGGCCAGCGGTATTGCTGTCATCGTTCATGAGGGGATGGCTCGCCCATGTTTGAAAATCTTTCCGACCGCTTGCACAAGGTCTTCAAGGATCTGCGCGGCCACGGTAAGCTGACTGAAAATAACATCCAGGACGCCATGCGGGAGGTGCGCATGGCTCTGCTGGAGGCGGACGTCAACTTCAAGGTGGTCAAGGAGTTCGTCGCCGCGGTCACTGAAAAGGCGGTGGGCCAGGAGGTGCTGGACAGCCTGTCGCCCGGCCAGCAGGTCATCAAGGTTGTCAATGAGGAACTCATTGGCTTGTTGGGCGGAGTGACCGCCACCCTTGACCTGAGAGGGGCAACTCCCGCGGTTGTCATGATGGTCGGCCTCCAGGGCTCCGGTAAGACGACTTCGGCGGGCAAGTTGGCAAAACTGCTGAAAAAACAGGGAAGACGTCCCTATCTGGTGCCGGCTGACGTCTACCGGCCGGCGGCCATTGAGCAGCTGCATGTGCTGGGCACTGCCATCGGGGTGCCGGTCCACCCCTCCCAGTCCGATCAGGATCCGGTCACCATCTGCCGCAACGCCCTGATCGTTGCCAGAAATTCGAATTACGACACCCTGCTTATCGACACCGCCGGTCGTCTCCACATCGACGAGCAGCTCATGGCGGAGCTGGCCAACATCAAGGAGGCGCTGACGCCGGTCGAAATCCTCTTTGTCGCCGACGCCATGACCGGCCAGGACGCGGTGACCGTTGCCGACAAGTTCAATCAGGATCTTGCCATCAGCGGCGTTATCCTGACCAAGATGGAAGGTGACGCCCGCGGCGGCGCCGCCCTGTCCATTGCCAGGGTGGCAAAGCGACCGATCAAGTTCATCGGCACCGGTGAGGACCTCGACGCCCTGGAGGTTTTTCATCCGGACCGGATGGCCTCCCGCATCCTCGGCATGGGTGACGTCCTCACCCTGATCGAAAAGGCGGAAGAGGTCGTTGATAAAAAGAAGGCGGACACCCTTGCCCGCAAGATCCAGAAGAGCACCTTCAGTCTGGATGATTTTCTCGATCAGATCCAGCAGATCAAGAAGATGGGCACCCTGGAGCAGATCATGGGCATGATACCCGGCTTGAGCCGGATGCGCCAGCTCAAGGATATGCCGAAGCCCGATGAGAAGGAGCTCGGTAAGGTGGAGGCGATCATCCGTTCCATGACCCCGGAGGAGCGGCGCAAATATCAGATCATCAACGCCAGCCGCCGGACCCGCATCGCCAGGGGCAGTGGCACCACGGTGCAGGATGTCAACAAGGTCATCAAAAGCTACAGCGAAATGCTGAAGATGATGAAGAAGATGCAGGGCAAGTTCGGCGGCGTACCGCTGGCGGATGGCAAAAAACGCAGGAAGAAACCGAAAGGTCTGTTCCGCTGAAAGACATATCGAGAGATCCACGTCAATTCATGATCCCGGCGGATGCCGGCAAGGAGGATGGCAGCATATGGCAGTTCGAATTCGACTCACCCGGATGGGGAGAAAGAAAAAACCTTTTTATCGTATCGTAGTGGCAAATTCAGAGGCAAAACGTGACGGCAGTTTTCTTGAGGTAGTCGGCACCTATGACCCGATGCAGGAGCCGGCGGCAATCACCATTCACAAGGAAAAACTCCAGGCCTGGCTGGCCCGGGGCGCCCAGCCTTCTGAAACGGTCAGGAATCTGCTGAAAAAAGCCGCTGCCGCGTAAACCGGACCCGATTTGCAGGCCATGAAAGAACTCGTCTCCTTTATTGCCGTCTCCTTGGTCGATCAGCCCGAGGCCGTCCAGATCAACCAGTCGGAACAGGATGATCAGCTTGTCGTCGAGCTGCGTGTTGCCAAGGATGATCTGGGCAAGATCATCGGCAAGCAGGGCCGAACCGCCCGGGCGATCAGAGGCGTTCTGACCGCGGCGGCCGGGAAGAGCAATAAGCGAGTCAGGCTGGAAATCCTCGAGTAACTGTCCCGGATACATGGTGGACAGGGAAACTGAACGAACCGGCGATGCGCTCCTGCTGGTGGGGGAAATCGTCAAACCCCATGGCGTCAGCGGGGCGGTGAAGATTTTTCCCTATTCCGGTGATCCGGCCAATATCTGCCGCTGCCGGACCCTGTATCTGGAGTTGCCGGGCAGTGGAGAAAAACGCTCCTATGCCCTGCGGAGCACCCGGCACCAGGGCGTTTTCGCCATCGTTTCCCTGGCTGGGATCGATAGTCGGGACGCCGCGGAAAACGTGATCGGCCACCCGGTCTGGGTGGCGCGCCAGGAATTGCCGGAACTGACCGCCGATGAATTTTACTGGCAGGATCTGCACGGCCTGGAGGTCATTACCCTCACCGGCTTGTCACTGGGGAAGGTAAGCGGCGTGCTTCCCACCGACGCCCATGATGTCATGGTGGTGACCGGCAGGGGCCGGGAATATCTGATCCCGGCGGTGAACGACTTTCTGGTTCGCATTGACCGGCAGGCCAGGCGCATTGTCGTTGACCCGCCCGAAGGTCTGCTGGAGATCAATGGCTGATTGCGCGGGACTGCCCGGAAGGTGAACGCCTTCCGGGTCGGAGGGCTCTTCAGGATGGATAGCGGCAGCGATAGAGCGGACGACTCCGTGCACTTTGATATTGTCACGATTTTTCCGGAGCTGCTTGATTCGCCTCTGCAGGAGGGCATCATCCGCCGGGCCCGGCAGGACGGCAGAATCGTCCTGCGCACCATCAATATCCGGGATTTCGCCACCGATAAACATGCCATGACCGATGACCGCCCCTTTGGCGGCGGGGAAGGGATGGTGATGAAACCGGAACCGTTGGCCGCCGCGATCCGCCATGCCCGTCAGGGCGCAGACCAGAACCATGTGGTACTGCTGTCGCCCCAGGGCCGGCGGTATGATCAGCGGCTGGCGGAGGAACTGGCCGGCCGGAAACATATCGTCCTGGTCTGCGGACGCTATGAAGGGGTGGATGAACGGATCCGCCGCCATTTCATCGATGAGGAGATTTCCATCGGTGATTATATCCTGACCGGCGGAGAACTGGCAGCAATGGTCATCATCGATTCGGTCACCAGACTGCTGCCCGGAGTCCTTGGCTGCCCCGGTTCGGTCGAGGCCGACACCTTCAGTCGGGGAGGGCTGAAATATCCCCAGTATACCCGGCCGCGCAATTTCGAGGGCAACGAGGTGCCGGAGGTTCTGCTGTCCGGTGACCATGAAAAGATAGCGGCCTGGCGTTTTGTCGCTGCCGTGCAGGCCACCATGGAGCGGCGACCTGATCTGTTTGCTGCCATGAGCTTTTCTCCGGATGAGCGCAGACTTTTGCGGCGATGCGGCATCAGTACTGACGAGAGACGCGGCGGATGACGCACGAGGATGAACGGTTTGCCGGTCAGGTTGATGTGGCGCTGATCCATTATCCGGTCTGCAACAAAAACCAGGAGATAATCGGCTCGGCGGTCACCAATCTCGACATCCATGATATTGCCCGGGCCGGCCGGACGTACGGGATCGGCACCTATTATATCGTCACCCCGTACCGGGACCAGCAGCAACTGGTCAGCGAGATCGTCGACCACTGGCAGAGCGGTTATGGCGCCACTTATAACCGTGACCGGAGAGATGCCCTGGCCTCGGTGCGGATTGTCGAAGATCTTGACGACCTGACCCGCCAGTTTGCCGGCGAACGTCGCCCCCTGCTGGTGGCGACCAGCGCCCGGATGTCGGAACAGACCATCCCTTATGGGGAACTGCGGCAGCGGATCTTCCGGGGTGAGCATGTCCTGTTGCTGTTCGGCACGGCCTGGGGCCTGGCCCGGGAGGCGCTGGAGCGAACGGACCTGATGCTGCCACCGATCCAGGGCTACGAGGAGTATCGCCATCTGTCGGTGCGGTCGGCGGTTGCGATCATCCTTGACAGGCTGCTGGGCAGAAGGGAATAATGTAAAGGTCGCCCCCAGACTTCTTTTCGACATGGATGCTGAGGACACCGAGAAAACATCCTGCCGGCCAGTCAGTTTGCTTTGTGTGCTTGGTCTTTTCTGTGGATGGTTTTCAGTATATGCGGCGGCTTCAATAATGGAAGAGGAACGGGCAGGGAGAAGTGCTTGCTCCAGTCCGTGATAGAGAGATATTTGTTCCCAAACTGCGGAACGATTCAGCAACAGCAACTACAATTCAGAGAGTGTGTGTCATGAACATGTTGGAACAGATTGAAAAAGAGAATATGCGTTACGATATCCCCAAATTCCGGACCGGTGACACCGTCAGTGTCCATATCCGGATCATTGAGGGCGCCAAAGAGCGTGTCCAGATTTACAAAGGCGTGGTGATCGGTCGTAAGAACGGCACCATGGGGGCCAATTTCACGGTGCGCAAGATCTCCCACGGCGTCGGGGTGGAAAAAACCTTTGCCCTTCATTCGCCCCGCATCGAGAAAATCGAGGTCAACAGCCAGGGTCGGGTCCGTCGTTCCAAGCTTTACTATCTCCGCAACCTGCGCGGCAAGGCGGCCCGTATCCGGGAAAAGGGTATCAATTAGTCAGTTGTGCGCTTTTCGCCCGGTAATGGACACCTTTTTTCATGAGCGTCAGCTGTGGGAAAAAGGTGTCCGGCTGGTTGCCGGGGTCGATGAGGCGGGGCGGGGACCGCTGGCCGGCCCGGTTGTTGCGGCTGCGGTAATCCTGCCGCGGGATTGTGATTATCACCTTTTTCAGGATTCGAAAAAGCTGACCGGCACAAAGCGGGAACACCTCCTTGCCCTGCTGACCGCGATGAACGCGGCCATCGGTGTTGGCCTGGCGACCCATGTCGAGATCGATGCCGTCAATATTCTGCAGGCCTCCCTGCTGGCCATGGCCCGGGCTGTCGCTGCCCTGCCCGAACTGCCTCAGCATCTCCTGGTGGACGGTAAATTTGCCGTGCCGCCCGCCGTTCTCCCCCATGCCATCGATCAGCAGGTCCTGGTCAAGGGCGAGTCGAAGAGCGCTTCCATTGCCGCTGCCTCCATAGTTGCCAAAGTGACCCGTGACCGGATCATGGCGGACTATCATGAACAGTTTCCCCTGTATCATTTTCCCAAACATAAAGGCTATCCCACTCGGGTGCATAAGGAGATTCTCCGTCAGCACGGCCCCTGTGCGATCCACCGTCTGACCTTTGCCGGGGTGCGCGAACTGCTGCCCGTCGGCGAGGTGTAGCGGTCATGAGCAGGCAGCGGCAGGCGCTTGGGAAAAGAGGCGAGGAGCTTGCCCGGGATTTTTTATCCCGACAGGGCTATACCATTCTTGAACGCAATTTCCGCACCCGCAGCGGCGAGATCGATATCATTGCCCGCCAGGGAACCACCCTGGTCTTCATCGAGGTCAAGACCCGCAGCGACAACCGCTTCGGTTCGCCGTTCGAGGCGGTCACCGAACGCAAGCGTCGGGCTATCACCCGGGTCGCCCTCGAGTATCTTGTTAGCCATGGCGGGCCTGACCGTCTCTGTCGGTTCGATGTGGTCGCGGTTTATCCCGGGGAAAGCCCGAAGGTGGAGATTGTCCGCAACGCCTTTGAAATGGAGTAAGCCATGAAGCAAGCCGCGACAAAACCGCTCCTCATCACCATGGGGTGTCCGGTGGGCATTGGACCGGAGCTGATTCTGAAATTTTTCACCCGACCGGACAACCCTCAACGGCGCCTGCCGGTGGTGGTGGTCGGTGACCCCGCCGTCCTCCACTGGTGCAGCCGCGTGCTTGCCCTGCCGGCGGCAATCGTGCCGTGGCAGCCGGGCAATCCGGTTGATCCGGACGTTCTGCCGGTCTACCTGCCACCGGCTTCTTCTCCTCTCGACCCGGCCGCCCTGACCTGGGGACAACCGGACCGCCAGACCGGGGCGGCCATGGCAGACTGGATCGAAGGGGCGGTGGCCCTGATCCGCCGGGGCGCGGCAAGCGGGCTCGTCACCTGCCCCATCAGTAAAAAGGCGTTGCATGAGGCCGGCTCTCCCTTCCCCGGTCATACCGAGATGCTGGCCGCCCTCTGCCAATCACCGGCGTTTGCCATGATGATGGCCGGCCGGACCTTGAAGGTGACTCTGGTTACCATCCATCAGTCCCTTGCCTCGGTGCCTTCCTCCCTGACCATTGCCCGGGTGGCGCACCTGATCGACATGACCGGTCGCTCCCTGTTGGGTGATTTTGCCATAGCCGCCCCCCGTCTGGCGGTGGCGGCCTTCAACCCCCATGCCGGAGAAAACGGGCTGTTCGGCGACGAGGAGGAGCGCATTATCACCCCAGCCATCCTGCAGGCCCGGCAGGATGGCTGGCTGGTCAGCGGCCCCTATCCGCCGGATACGGTGTTTCATCGGGCAGCAGCCGGCGCTTTTGATGCCGTGGTCTGCATGTATCATGACCAGGGCCTCATTCCCTTCAAGCTGCTTCATTTTGCCGATGGCGTCAATGTCACCATCGGTCTGCCCATTGTCCGCACCTCGGTCGATCACGGCACTGCCTATGACATCGCCGGCCAGGGGATCGCCGATCCGGCCAGTCTCTTTGCAGCGGTGGCCATGGCGGCGGAGATTGTGGCAAACCGGCGGAGCATCCACCATGACTGACGGGCTCGGTCTCTGCGGCAGTCATCGTACCGGTAAGACGACGCTTGCCGCCCGTCTCTGCGATCAGAGCGGCATGACGTTCATCCGGACCACCACCGCTGAGGTGTTTGCCGCCAACGGTCTTGACCCGGCCGCTCCGATGGATTTTGCCACTCGCCTCTGGATCCAGGACAGGGTGCTTCATGCGGCGGAAGAGGTGTGGCGGCAGGCAACCGGGCCATTTGTCTCGGACCGGACCCCCATTGACATGCTGGCCTATACCCTGGCCGATATCCAGGGCAAAACAGTGGTTGACCATGGTCGGCTTATCGCCTATCTCGACCGTTGCTATGCCGTCACCAATGCCGTTTTCCGCAGCCTTGTCATTGTTCAGCCGGCCATTCCTCTGGTCCATGAGGAGGGCAAGGCGGCCCTCAATCTTTCCTACATGGAACACCTGAACATGCTGGTCATGGGCCTGTGCCGTGATGGTCGCCTGTGCTGCCCGGTCTATCTCCTGCCCCGGGAGATTGTCGATCTCGACGCCAGGGTAGCGGATGTGCTGGCCGCGGCAGGTCGAGCTGCGACAACAGCCGGTTGAGGATGGCGGCCAGGCAGCGATCCCGTTTTTTTTTGCCGGTGTTGCTCGCATTTCTTCCCTGCCGACAGAAACAGTGGAATTCCCTGCCGCCGGGTGGTACTATTAAGGGAAACATTTTTCATCCTTGCTTTTGATGAACATGTACAAAGTCTTTTTTTTACCACGGAGAGCACAGAGGATGCTGTGAAAAAGTATTGAATTACAGTAAGTTGTCACCGTGCACTTCGTGGTTTGTTCTCATTTTTTACGATTTCATCTTCTTTTTTTGCTGAAAAAATGCGGAAACAGCTCTCCTGCTTCATGTCCATGGGTAAAGCCTCTGTGCTGCCGCTTCTGACGGGCTGCCTGGCCCTTCTTCTTTTTCTGGCGAGCAGTGCCTGTTCCGGCGGCAGCCGTCCGGCCGCTGCCGCCGGCGACGATCTCCCCAGTCGACCTGATGCCGAGGTGATCGCTGCAGCAGAGCCGGCGGATGCGGCCTGTTCCTATTTTTATTTTCTGTGGGGCGCCTCGGCAGAGGAGGAGGAAAAATACGAAGAGGCGCAGGAGGCCTATGAAAAGGCCCTGGTCTGCGACGAGGGCGCCGATTATGTGCGCCGCAAACTCGCCCTCCTGCTGCTCATCATGGGTAAAAAGGAACAGGCCATCGTCATGCTGGAAGAGATGATTGCCGCCGACCCCGATAACGTGGAGCTTCGCTTGTTGCTTGCCAATGTTTTCGGCTCGCAGGACCGGTTGGATGAGGCGCGCCGGGTCTATGAGGAGATCCTCCGCCGTCACCCCGACGATCCCCACGCCCTGCTGATGATGGGGACCATTCATGCCCGCCAGCGTGAGTATGGCAAGGCCCAGGAGATGCTGGAAAAGCTGGTGCAGATCGATAACCGCTCCGCCGCCGGTTACACCTATCTGGCGAAACTCTACCGGGAGCTGCGCTATTTTGACAAGTCCATCGAGGCCTATGAAAAGGCCCTGGCCCTCAACTGGTCCGCCATGCTGGCCTATGAGGCGGTAGAGCTCTATGAGTACCGGCAGCGCTTCAACGAGGCGGCGACCGTTTATCAGCGTCTGCTGGAGGAGGATGAGGCCAATACCAGGATCCGCGGCCGCCTGGCCCGCATCTATCTGGAGCTTGGCAAAGTCGATGAGGCGATCGCCGAGCTGGAGGAGTTGCGTGACTACTCCGAAGATACAACCATGGTCGATCTTGCCATTGGTCGGGTGCTGCTCAATGAAAAACGCTATCCTGACGCCATCGCCCTGTTCGAGAAGATGATGGCTGTGCCGGAAAATCGCGATGTCGCCCGCTCGATGCTCGCCCTCAGCTATTATGAGGCGGGAGACAAGGACAGGGCAAAAAAGATTCTGCAGGAGGTGCCGGCGTCGAGTAAAGATTATGAAAATGCGGTGCTGATGCTGGTGCAGATTCTGCTTGACGAGAACGATAAAAAACGGGCCGAGTCGGTGCTGCGCAGCGCCATGGAGGACAAGGAGAAGCGGCGGCCTTCCTTTTCCGTGCTGCTGGCCGGCCTGCTGCGCGAGGAAGACCGGATCGATGAGGGAAGACGGCTGCTTGACCAGGCCCTGCTCGATTTTCCCGGCGATGCCAAGCTGTTGTTTGAATACGGACTCTTTCTCGAGCGCATCGGTGAGCACGAGGCGGCGATGGCCAAGATGCTCGCGGTCCTTGAAATCTCCCCCGAGGATCCCTATGCCCTCAACTTTGTCGGCTATACCTGGGCGGACAAGGGGATCAATCTGGAAAAGGCCCTGGAGTACATCGGCAAGGCGGTGGATCTCAAACCGGAAGACGGCTTTATCCGCGACTCACTGGGCTGGGTCCATTTCCGGATGGGCAATTACGCTGATGCGGTCCGGGAGCTGGAGGCGGCGGTGGCCATGCAGCCCGAGGATCCGACCATGCAGGAGCATCTGGGCGATGCCTATGATAAGGCCGGCAAGCCGGAAAAGGCGCTTGCTGCCTATGAGCTGGCTCTGGCCCTTGCCACCGATGATGCCCAGAAGGCCCGGATCGTCGCCCGCATCCAGTCCATCAAGACCCGCGATCAGCACGAGCAGCGCGATTAGCATGAACACCTGGTTCCGCGCTGCGGCGGTTGTGTCATTGCTGTTTCTCCTTGTTGCGGCGGCGGGGTGCGCCCGCCTGCCCGCCACTGTCGATATCCCGGCCCGGGAACGGGTAGCGGTCATGGCCCGTTTCCAGGATATGGTGGCCGGCCAGATGGCTTGCCCCTGCTGCATCGACGCTGAGGCGACCGTCTCCTTTCTCTCCATCTGGCAGAAGGGCTCCCTGAGCGGTTATCTCCAGGCCATGACCCCGTCTTTTGTCAAATTCGTCGGCCTCAATCCCTTTGGCCAACCCCTGGCGGTCTTTGTCACCGACGGCGCCTTTTTCCGTTTCGTCTCGGTGCCGGAATCCAGGGAGTACTCCGGCAAAGTGGCGGGGACAACCTACGCCAGATACGCGCCGGAGGGTTTTCTGCCGGAGCACGGCTTTTACTGGCTGATCGGCCGTCTCTATCCGGGGGAGATGAAGATCGTCGAGGTCCGGCATGACGAGGAAAAAATCGGCTACTGGTTTTCCATCAAATACGGCAACGGCACGACCAGCATGGTCCTCTTCGATGACAAAGAAGGGGTGCTGCGCCGGCATATCGTTCTCGATGCCGACGAAAAGCGGATTTTCAACGTTCTCTATGATGACTATACATCAGGTAAATGTCCGATGCCGGGCAAGGTCACGGTAACGTCGTTGATTCATAATAGCACCATGGAGCTGCGCCTGCAGGGCTGGCTGCCGGATGCGTCCTTTACCGGGGAGGATTTTCACTACGAGGCCCCCCCGTCCTTTGAAAGAGTTGTCGTCGAGTGAAACCCGATCATTTTCTGCCGCTGGTCCGCAAACCCGGGCGCTACAGCGGCAATGAATTCAATGTTGTCAGAAAGGCCTGGGAGAGCGCCGCCCTGCGGATCGTCCTTTCCTTTCCCGATCTGTATGAAATCGGCATGTCCCACCAGGGTGTGCAGATCCTCTATCATCTGCTCAACAGCCGGGCCGATCTGCTGGCGGAACGGGTCTATGCCCCGGATAGCGATCTGGAGGCCCTGCTCCGGGAAAACCGGGCGCCGCTTTTTTCGCTGGAGTCGCAGCGGCCGGTGGCCGAGTTCGACATGCTGGGCATTACCCTCCCCTATGAACTCTGCTACACCAATATCCTTACCATCCTCGCCTGCAGCGGCCTGCCCTTTTACGCCCGGGAGCGCAACGAGTCCCATCCGCTGGTGATCGGCGGCGGTCCCTGCGCCTTCCATGCCGAACCGGTGGCCGATTTTTTTGACGCCATCCTGCTGGGTGATGGCGAGGAGGCGGTACTGGAGATCGCCGACTGCCTGCTGCGCGGTAAAAGGGAGCAATGGGATCGTGGCCGGCAGCTTGGCGCCCTGGCTGATATCCCTGGCGTCTATGTCCCTTCCTTTTTTGCCCCGCGCTATGACGACAACAACGATTTTGCCGGTATAACCCCCCGCCGGCCCGGTTATGAACGGGTCCGGCGTCGCATCCTCCCTTCCCTGGAAAACGATGCATTTTTTCCCCCCCTGGTGCCGCTGTTCAAGATCGTCCATGACCGGCTCGGCATCGAGGTGGCCCGCGGCTGCACCCGCGGCTGCCGTTTTTGTCAGGCTGGCGTCATTTATCGGCCGGTGCGGGAACGGAGCCGGGAAAACATTCTGGAGATCGCCCGGGCCGGCATCGCCTGCACCGGTTTCGAGGAGCTGGCCCTGCTGTCGCTCAGCACCGGGGATTATTCCTGTATCGCGCCGCTGCTTGCCGACCTGATGGATTCTCTTGCCGAGCAGAAGGTGTCGCTTTCCATGCCCTCCATGCGGGTCGGCACCCTGACTCCGGAGATCATGGAGCAGATCAGGCGGGTGCGCAAGACCGGCTTTACCCTGGCCCCGGAGGCCGGCACCGAACGGCTGCGCCGGGTCATCAACAAGGGCATCACCGAGGAGGATCTGCTCGCCACCTGCAAGGCGGCCTTTGCCCTTGGCTGGAAGCTGATCAAGTTTTACTTCATGTTCGGTCTGCCCGGCGAAAGTGAGGAAGACCGGCTGGCGATCATCGACCTTGCCCGCCGGGCCCTGGCGCAGAGCCCCGGCCGGGCAACGAACATTACGGTCAGCGTCTCCACCTTTGTCCCCAAGCCGCACACCCCGTTCCAGTGGGAAGAGCAGATCGGCATGAAGCAGGGTTTTGCCCACATCAACAGCCTGCGCAACCATCTGCGTGACCGGCGCATTCAGCTGCGCTGGGGCGATCCGCGTCAGAGCTTTCTCGAAGGAGTCATGTCCCGCGGCGACCGCCGTCTTGCCCCGGTGATCATCGAGGCCTGGCAACGCGGCGCCCGGCTCGATGCCTGGTCGGATCATATGAAGATCGAGACCTGGCAGGAGGCGGCGGCGACAATGGGCGTTGATCTGGACCGCTATCTCCGGCGGCGCTCCCTTACCGAACCGCTGCCCTGGGACCATCTTGATGTCGGGCTTGCCCCCGATTTCCTTCGCAGTGAGCTGGAAAAGGGGCTGGCCGAGGGCTACACGCCGGACTGCCGTTATCACGGTTGCCAGAAATGCGGGCTCTGTGATTTCAAGACGATCCAGCCCATTGTCGGTTGCAAAAAAGGCACGGCTGCCGCTCCCGCCCCGGTTGACGCACCCCGGCCGGCAACACGGCCGACGGACCAGTCCCTGCGCCTGCTCTACCGGCTTGCGTATCAGCGCATTGACCGAGCCCGTTTTATCAGCCATCTCGAATTACTTCAGCTCTTTTTCCGCGCCTTTCGCCGGGCCGGGTTGCCGCTCAATTTTTCCCAGGGCTTCAACCCCACCCCCAGGGTCTCTTTCAGTCCGGCCCTGCCGCTCGGTACCGAGAGTCTGGCGGAATATCTGGTGGTCGATCTCCACGCACCGCTCGCCAATGTCGACCTGTGGCGGGAGAAGCTGAACCGGCAGTTGCCCGGCGGCCTGGCGATCACGGCCATTACCTCCTGCCGGGAAAAAACCATGCCGGATACGGTTGAGAGTGTCTATGTCATCGACATCCCCGGCCCCCCTCGGGAGCAGGCGGCCCTTGATGCCTTCCTGGCTGCTGCGGAATACCCCATTGCCGTGATCCGCAAAAAGGCGGCACGCACCGTCGATGTCCGGCCCCTGGTTCCCTCCCTGCGTCTTTTCGATGACGGGCGGATAGAGCTGATTCTGGTGAGCGCCACCGGCCGGGCCGGGCTCAAGCCCCTGGAGATCATCGGCGCAATTTTTTCCCTTACCCTGAGCGACCTGCACGCCGCCCGCGTGCTCAAGGTCGCGGAACGAGACGTGAGCCATGGCAACTGACCTGATCATCAACGCAACCTCCTACGAGATCCGTATCGCCCTGATTGAACATGGCAACCTGGTGGAGTTTTATCTGGAGCGGCCCACCGAGAAAGGACTGGTGGGCAACATTTACAAGGGAAAGGTGGTGCGGGTGCTGCCCGGCATGCAGGCCGCCTTTGTCGATATCGGCCTTGAGCGCACCGGCTTTCTCTATGTCGATGACATCCACGTCAGCCGCGCTGATTTCGAGCGCCGCTACCAGAACCCCGACGAGGAGGAATGCTGCTGCCACGAGGCCCCGGAATTTCTGAACAACCGGGTGCCCGGCAAGAGCATTGACGACCTGCTGGTGGAGGGACAGGAGCTCCTGGTCCAGATCTGCAAGGAGCCGATGGGCACCAAGGGGGCGCGGCTTACCGGTCATATCACCCTGCCGTGCCGCAATCTGGTCTTCATGCCGATGACCGACCATATCGGCGTCTCCCGCAAGATCGAGGATGAGGCTATCCGGGAAAAACTGCGCCAGGATATCGAGCGGCTGCGGCCGGCCAATACCGGCTTCATCGTCCGCACCGTGGCCGAAGGCGCGACCAGCGAGGAGCTGGAGGCGGACATGGAGTTTCTCCTTCACCTGTGGAGCGAGATCCTCGACCGGGCCGGCAAGGCGCAATGCATGACGCTGGTCTATGAGGATCTCGACATCATTCTCCGGGTGGTGCGCGACATCTTCTCCGCCACCGTGGATCGGGTGGTGGTCGACGATGTCCGGACCTTCCAGCGAGTGGTCAATTTCGTCGAGACCTTTGTCCCCCACCTGCGGCCCAAAGTCCACTTCTACGAGAGCAGGACCCCGATTTTCGAGGCATACGGGGTGGAGATGGACATCAATCGCGCCCTGGCCCGCAAGATCTGGCTCCGTTGCGGCGGTTACATCATCATCGAGGCCACCGAGGCGCTCACCGTCATTGACGTCAACACCGGCCGCTATGTCGGCAAGACCGATCTCGAAGAGACGATTTTCAAGACCAACATGGAGGCGGTCAAGGAGATTGCCTACCAG
>CAZUZJ010000027.1:0-9158 GCA_964624225.1 uncultured Desulfobulbia bacterium
GAGAATGACCCCAGAGAGACGGGTTTGTCTTTTCTAAATGGTGGAGGCGGCGGGAGTCGAACCCGCGTCCGAAAATACTCCCCTGCAAGCGTCTACATACATAGTCCTGTTTAGCTGTTTATCGCGCCTTGCTTCCTCCAGGACAAGAAACTTTCGGCGCTACCCTCTGTTTTGTTTCGCCGCCATGCCCACAGGTGAAACATGGAAGCTATCCCGCTAGTCGATGCCCGGTCCCGGTTTCGCAGGAGCAACCGGGGAGGACAGTGGCTTATTTATGCTGCCACAGCATATGCATAGTCGTCTGCGACTATTTTTAGTTCTGACGTTTAACGAGCAATCAGAGACCTCGGTATGCAGCCTGAGCTTATATATCCCCGTCGAATCCGTTTCGCCCCCTTATGCGAATTTTGTTTGTTGAGTTGTTCGTGAAATTATTTATAGGTTTTTCGGAGCCGGTCCATCTCGCGGTCGGACTCTTTCTTCTTGATGGAGTGGCGCTTGTCATAAAGCGTCTTTCCTTTGCAGAGTCCCAATTCGAGCTTGGCCAGCCCCTTACTGTTAAAATAAATCTTTATCGGTATTAAAGCAAATCCTTTTTCCTGCACCTTGCCTATCAGCTTCTTGATTTCCCGGGCCGAAAGCAGCAGCTTTCTTACCCGCAAGGGGTCAGGGGCGTCCTGGGTCGTGAACTTGTAGGGCGAGATATGCACGCTGTAGAGAAAGACCTCGCCGTTTTTGATCTTCACATAGCCGTCCCTGAGATTGGCCCGGCCGGCACGCAGGGATTTCACCTCCGAACCCAGCAGCACCATGCCTGCTTCAATGGTTGAATCGACATGGTATTCATGATAGGCCTTCTTGTTGGTGGCGACGACCTTTCTGCCTGTTGTTTCTTTATTTTGAGACATTGCTGTACTTTTTTTGTTCCATTAATTAATGATGATCTCGCAAAAGTCAATTTCGGGGATGGCTAAGCAAAAATCGTCAAATGCGAGGCGCGCACATTTGGCAAAATCGTAAAAAGCCACGATTCCGACGGGTGTGCGTGTCACTCGGTGTTTTCTCTTTCCCGCCTGCCACGGTTTGCGATTTATTGCAAACCCATCACGCATTTCAAGGAATGAGGCGTATTTTGGTACGCCGCGGTGGCGAGATAATTTGCAGCAACGAAGCAGTTGGCGACTTTGGCGACGTCAGCAATTAATCGAGTTCAGCCGCACCGGTGACCCGGATCGCCTCCTCATGGGTGGTGACGCCACGCATCACCTTGTGCCAGGCGTCCTCTTTCAGGGTGGTCATACCCTCGTTGCGCGCCACCTGGCTGATCTCGCCGGCGCTGGCCTGGCGGCTGACCAGCTGTTTGATGCGGCTGCTCATTGGGAAGATCTCGAAGATGCCGCAGCGGCCGAGAAAACCGGTGCCCCGGCACATGCGGCAGCCCTTGCCGCGCCGCAGGGTCAGGCTCGGCTGCTCGGGCAGAGGAAAACCGCAGCCCTGCAGATCGGCAGCGGCGACAACGACGTCTTCGGCGCAATGGGGGCAGATGGTGCGCACCAGGCGCTGGGCCATGGCGCCGAGCAGGGTGGAGCTGACCAGAAAGGGCTGCACCCCGAGCTCCAGTAGCCGGGTGATGGCCGACACCGCGTCGTTGGTGTGCAGGGTGGAGAAAACCAGGTGGCCGGTCAGCGCCGCCTGGATGGCATTGGTCGCCGTCTCCAGGTCGCGGATCTCGCCGATCATGATGATGTCGGGGTCCTGGCGCAGGATGTTGCGCAAAATGGTGGCAAAGGTGACATCGATCTGCGGCTGCACGGCGATCTGGTTGAACGACTCGTGAATCATCTCCACCGGGTCCTCGACGGTGATGATGTTCACCTCCGGCGAGGAGAGATTCTGCAGGGTGGAATAGAGGGTGGTGGATTTGCCGCTGCCGGTGGGGCCGGTGACCAGCACGATGCCGTGCGGCGCCTCCATGAATTTTTTGTAGACCCCGTAATCCCGCTCGGAAAAACCGATGGAGCGGATATCCTGAAAGAGGATATCCGAACTCAGGATACGCATGACCGCCTTTTCGCCAAAGGCCACCGGGATGGTGGAAACGCGGATCTCCGCCTGCTTGCCGCCGCGGTCCACCTTGATGCGGCCGTCCTGGGGCCGCCGTTTCTCGGCAATGTCGAGGCGGGAGAGAAACTTGATGCGGGAGATGATCGCCGCATGCACCACCCTGGGCAGCTCGTAGATGGTATGGAGCACCCCGTCAATCCGCAGCCGCACCCGGCTGATGTCTCGTTTCGGCTCGATGTGGATATCGCTGGCCCGCTCGTCAAAGGCGTAGTTGAAGAGATGGTCCACCGCGGTCTTGATGTTCTGGTCGGTGGGGGTGATCTCCCGGGCCGAGGAGATCTTGACATACTGCTCCAGGTTACCGAGATCGACCAGTGGCCCGCCGAGGTGGGTTTCCGCCGCCGAGATGGAGGACTTGAAGCCGAAAAACTCGGCAAGGATCTTTTTCAAATCACTCTTGGTGGTGAGATAGGGCCGCACCTTGATCTGGTTGGCCTTCTCGATGTCCTCAAGCAGGGTCCGCTTGGCCGGGTCATAGATGGCCACCTCCAGCACCCCGTTGATCACGGCAAAGGGCAGAAGCAGATGCTTCAGGGCAAAGGATTCCGGAATGGTTTTGGTGACCACGTCGAGTTCGAGCTGCAGGGGGTCGAGTTTCTTGAAGCGCAACCCGAGGTCGCTCGCCATGGCCCGGACGATCATCTCCTCGCTCAGGGCCACGTTGTTCTGTTGCCCGGGAACAAGCAGATTCAGCGAGACGATGACATCGACCAGATCCACCTCGTCCTCGATTCTGCCCTTGCGCCCCTTTTCACTGTCCCGCAGGGCGCGCAGCAACACCTGGCGCTGCTGCTCCTTCTTGAGGGCGACCATCTTTTCCTGCTCCGGCGAGATCAGCCGCTGTCGCAGCAAAAGGGGGAGGAGATAGGAAGGGTTGTCGATGTAGTGCATAAAAATGTTTCAGGTTTTGGCGCTGAGATGGTAGATTGCGGTGCTATGCGGTGATGGTTGCCTGCCAATCGGGTTATTTTACCACAAAAAAAGAGAAACGCCCTGAAAATACGGACCATGGAACGCCGTGCCGTTTTATCCTCTTTTCAGGATACCGGTTACCATGAAAATTCTCATCGTTGAAGATGATTTTCTGTCCCGCAAGCTGCTGAACACCTTTCTCGCCTCTTATGGCGAGATCGACAACGCGCGGCCAACGGTCGGGGGGCGACGAAGGCGAACTGCAACGGGTATCTGATCAAACCGCTGACCCGCCAGAAAACCATCGACCAGCTCGCAATCCTGGGCCTGCGTGCCGAGACGGACAACAAAAACGACTGACTATGAACGACCTCCCCTTTATCCAGGACATCCAAGACGGCCAGCAGATAGACGGCGTCTTTCTCCTGAAAGAGCTGATTCGCTCGGAAACCCGGGCCGGCAAACCGTATCTGACCCTGAAGCTGCTGGACAAGACCGGCGAGCTGATCGGCCGGATCTGGGACGAGGCGGACCGCTGGGAACAGGAATGCCTTGCCGGTCAGGCCCTTACCGTCAGTGGCCGGGCCCAGAGCTACAAGGGCAGCCTGCAACTCGTTATCAGCGCAGTGCAGCGGCTGGAGGAGGAGTCGGTGGACTTCTCCCGCTTTATCCCGACCGCGCCCGGCGACCTCGAGACCATGGCGGACGAACTGCACGCCCTGGCCCGTAGCGTTGACGACGCCTTTATCCGCAAATTGCTGCTGAAATTCTTCAGCGATACCGCTTTTTTCGACCGCTTCAAGCGGGCGCCGGCCGCCAAGAGCATGCACCACGCCTATCTGGGCGGCCTGCTCGAACACACCCTCCATGTCGCCCGGCTGGCGGACAGGGTGTGCGCCCTCTATCCCTCCCTTGACCGCTCCCTGCTCATGGCCGGCGCCATCCTGCACGACGTGGGCAAGGTGGAGGAGCTGTCCCTCTCCTCCGGGCTTTTTGACTACACCGACCACGGCCGTCTGGTGGGCCACATGGTGCTCGGCGTCGAGATGGTGGGGGAGAAGACAGGCCGCATCAAGGATTTTCCGCCGGAGCTGGCGATACGGATCAAGCATCTCATTTTGAGCCACCATGGCCGGCACGACTTCGGCGCCCCCACCCTGCCCATGCTGCAAGA
Source organism: uncultured Desulfobulbia bacterium (assembly GCA_964624225.1). Classification (GTDB taxonomy): domain Bacteria; phylum Desulfobacterota; class Desulfobulbia; order Desulfobulbales; family SURF-16; genus DB1. The sequence continues at coordinate 4,211 of CAZUZJ010000027.1, forward strand.
GGCCTTTGTCCTGAACTTCATCGACGACCTCGACGCCAAGATCAACTATATCGAACGACTTGCCGCCCGGGTGCCGGAAAACACCTACCAGTGGAGTGAATACCAGCGTAATCTGGAGCGATTCCTCTTTCTGGCCGGCCACTCCGCTCAGCCGCAGCCGCCCGGTGAAGAACCGAAGAAAAGAAATAAAGAAACCATCGAGCCGGAAGTCCGCCAGCCGACTCTTTTTTAATCGGCGCCGGCCCGCCACAGGCACGGCATTACCCTCATGCTTATCCCGTTTTCAACGATTATCGGCCAGGACAAGGCAAAGCAGTTGCTGTTGCAGGCCCTTGCCGCCGGCAGGATCGGCCATGCCTATCTGTTTCGAGGTCCAGCCGGGGTGGGAAAGAAAACCTGCGCCCTGGCCTTTGCCGCGCTGCTCAACTGCCACCGGCCAAAGGGGGCCGAGATCTGTCGCGCCTGCCCCTCCTGCATCAAATACGCCTCCGGCAACCACCCCGATCTAGTCGAGCTGCTCCCCCAGAGCGGCAGTATCAAAATCGACCAGGTGCGGGAGCTGAAAAAGGCACTCTCCTATCCACCCTTCGAGGCCCGTTTCCGGGTCGTGCTGATCCGGGACATCCACCTCACCATGCGGAGAAGGGAGGTGACCAACAGCCTGCTGAAAACCCTGGAGGAACCACCGGCCGACACCATCTTTATCCTGACCGGCGACGAGGCTGGCGACATTCTGCCCACGATTCTTTCCCGCTGCCAGATCATCACCTTTTTTCCGCTGCCCTATGCCGAGGTTGCCCATGCCTTGACCACGGACGGTCTCGATTCGGCCGCCGCCGGAGCGCTCAGCGCCATCGCCGAGGGCAGTCTCGGCCGGGCCCGTCTGCTGGCCGGCGAAGAACTGCTGCCCCTGCGCCGCCATATCATCGAAGAACTCATCCGCCTTATCCCGGATCGGCCGGAGACGGTGGAAACGATCTTCCGGCTGGCGGAAAGGGCTGCTGACGCCAAGGAAAACCTTGACGAGCTGCTCGATCTTTTCGTCATCTGGATCCGCGACATCATGCTCTGCCGCCAGGGCCTGGCCGACCGAACCATCAGTGAGGATCTGCGCGATCTGCTGCCGCAGGCAGTGGCGCGCTGGCCCCAGGAGGAACTGGAAAAACAGCTCTTCCTCATCGCCAGGGCGAGACGGCAGCTGGCCCACAACTGCAATCGCACCCTGGTTTGCGAAGTGCTTTTCTTTGGCCTGGTTTGATGGTATATACAGAAATCCTTGCGCAAAAAGGCATACGGCCCCGGAAAACGTCTCGCGTACCTGTTGCCCTGCCGTCGGATGCCTGCGCACAACCAACTCCCCGGATACAACGACACGAACATGCAACAGGAACCGCAGCCAGAGCCCGGCAAACAGGAAAAGCTCTATAAAATCCAGTTCCGTGAAAAGAGCCAGATCTTTTCCGCCACCTCCCAGCTCCCAAACCTGAAAATCAACGAGATGGTGATGATCCAGACCGATCACAATCTCGAACCGGCCACGGTGGTCGGTCTCGGGCCATTACTGGAAGAGGAGGGCGGACTGAAGACCTTTTACACGATCCAACGCCGCTGCAATCGTGACGAGATAGAGAAATACGCCCGGCTGGTGGAACGTGAGCAGGAAGCCTTTTCCTTCTGCCAGGCCCAGATCATCAAACAGGATCTCTCCATGAAACTGATCCGGGTGGAGCGTTTTTTCACGGGCAGCAAGATCATCTTTTACTTTACCGCGGAAAACCGGGTTGATTTTCGCCAGCTCGTCAAGGATCTGGTCCAGGAGTTCCGAACCCGGGTCGAAATGCGGCAGATCGGCGTCCGCCATGAAACCAAGATGATCGGCGGCCTGGGCTGCTGCGGCCGGGAACTGTGCTGCGCCTCTTACATCGACAACTTCGCCCCGGTGTCGATCAAGATGGCCAAGGAGCAGAATCTTCCCTTAAACCCGGTCAAGATCTCCGGCATCTGCAACCGGCTGCTCTGCTGTCTGACCTACGAGTACCCGACTTACCGCGACATCAAAAAAGAAATGCCGCGGGTCGGCAAAAAGGTGACGGTGGACGGCAAGCCCTACAAGGTCATCAATCAGAACGTGCTGGAGGAAACCATCACGGTGATCGACCCCGAAGCTCCGGCGACCTCTCTCACCCTGTCCCGCTCGGAATGGGAACCGCCGAGCAGCAGGCCGGCGCGCCAGCCCCCACCCCGACCGCGCAAAAAACCGCAACAGCCTAAACAAGAAAAGACAGACAGACAGAAAAAAGAATGAACTGCTATATCACCACGCCGATTTTTTATGTCAACGCCCAGCCCCACTTGGGCCACGCCTACTCCACCATTGTCGCCGACACCTACTGCCGTTTTCGCAGAATGTGCGGCGATAGGGTCTTTTTCCAAACCGGCACCGACGAGCACGGTGACAAAATCGTCCAGGCCGCGGACAAGGCCGGGGTCTCACCCAAGGAATACGTTGACCGCATCAGCCTGCTCTTCCACCAGGCCTGGCCGCCGCTTAACATCGTCCCGGACAACTTCATCCGCACCACTGACCCGCTCCACATCAAAACGGTGCAGAACATCCTGCAAGAGGTCTATGACCGGGGGGACATCACCTTCAGCGAATATACCGGCCTCTACTGTAAGGGATGCGAGCGTTTTCTGACGGAAAAGGAACTGATTGACGGCAACTGCCCCGATCACCTCACTCCGCCCGAGGAGATCAGCGAACAGAACTATTTTTTCCGCATGTCAAAATACCAGGACTGGCTCATCGACCACATCCGTCAAAATCCCGACTTTATCACCCCGGAACGCTATCGCAACGAGGTGCTCTCCTTTCTGAAGGAGCCGCTGGAGGATCTCTGCATCTCGCGACCCACCAGCCGGCTGACCTGGGGTATCCCGCTGCCCTTTGACGATCGTTTTGTCACCTATGTCTGGTTCGATGCGCTCATCAATTACCTGACCGGCATCGGCTACCCAGACGGCGATCAGTTTGCCAGCCGCTGGGCCGCCGCCGAACACATCATCGCCAAGGACATCCTGAAACCCCATGCCATCTACTGGCCGACCATGCTGCAGGCCATGGGCCTGGCTCCCTACCACCGGCTGCATGTGCACGGCTACTGGAACGTCGGCGAGACCAAGATGAGCAAAAGTCTCGGCAATGTGGTGCAGCCGGGGGAGATGGTGGCGGCCTATGGGGCGGACACGGTGCGCTACTTTCTCCTGCGGGAGATGTCGTTCGGCCTTGATTCCGCCTATTCGGCCGAGGCCCTGGTGGCGCGGCAGAATTCCGATCTGGCCAACGACCTCGGTAATCTGGTCAGCCGCTCACTGACCATGGTCAGCCGCTTCGCCGGAGGAAGGGTGCCGTCCCCTGGTGAAGCCGCCGACATCGACCGGGAACTGGCAGCAGCGACGCTCGCCATGCTGGAAACCTTCCGGCAGGAGATGGCCGGCTTTGCCTTTAACCGGGCTTTGGCCGCGAGCTGGGAGGTGATCAGCCGGGCCAACAAATATATCGTCGCCACCGCTCCCTGGGAGCTGGCCAAGGATCAGGCCAACCAGGAGAGACTGGCCACCGTGCTCTATTATCTCCTGGAAACCCTGCGCCTGCTCGCCCTCTGCCTGGAACCGGTCATGCCGGAAACGGCGAAAAAAATGGGCAACGCCCTGGGACTTCCCGGCAAAGGCAACCTCACCGATCAGGCCCACTGGGGGCAACTGCAGCCAGGCACTCCGATTACGCAGCCCCCGGCCCTCTTTCCCCGGCTGGAAAGCGCAACGAAAAAAGAGGAGGCAGCACCGCCTGCCGCCGCAACCAAAAAGGAAAAACCGGTTGTGACCGAAGAAAAGCAGCAGGAGGAGGAGGAGAAGCTTCTCTCCTTCGACGAGTTCAAAAAAGTCGATCTGCGGGTGGCCGAGGTAGTGGCCGCTGAAAAGATCAAAAAATCGGACCGGCTCCTCAAGCTCACCGTCAAGGCGCCGGAGGAACGCACCATTGTTGCCGGCATCGCCGAATTTTACAGCCCGGAAGAGATGGTCGGCAAACAGGTCATTATTGCCGCCAACCTCAAGCCGGCCAAACTGATGGGTGTCACCTCGCACGGCATGGTGCTGGCGGTGCGCGATCAGGAGCGGCTCTTTCTCTCCGCCGTCTCCGCCCCGGTGACGCCGGGCAGCAAGGTGTCCTGAAACGGTGGCGCACGGCAAACAACAGCAGCACGGCAACAGTTTCGCCGACTTTTTCCGCTTGATTACCGGGCAGGCGGCTGACTTTGCCGTGGAGTGGGTTCGGATTGCAGGTGAAGATCACCACTGTCCACCGGCCCTGCTTTTGCTCGATCCGGCCCTGCCGCCGGCCGCCAAGCGAGAGCTGCGCCGCCGGGTTGGTGCAGGTGGCGAACTTGCACCGATCGTTCCCCTGCTGGAAAAACAGAGTGGCCCGGCGGAGATGGACTCCTTGCGCTGCCGCGTCGGCCGGGAACTCGACCGGGTGAAAAAAAGCCGGATCCCCTGCGGTCTGCTGTTGATCCGTTTCAACGGAACAACCATCGAACGGGCCCTGCCGATCATTGAAGAGACAATCGGCCCGGACTGCCGGCCCGCCCTTTACGACGAATTGACCCTGGCCGTGCTGCAGACAGGAATGAACCGCCGGTCCCTCATGGCAATGGCTGAACGGCTTTATCAACGCTGTGCCGCCCGACTGACCCGCAACGTCAGCATCGCCTGCACCCTCGGCACCGCCCGTGATCCGGCGGGGGCTGACGAGTTCATCGCCCGGACAGCTCGTGAACTGACGCGAACGGATGACAAACAATGGCGGGTCTTTCCCGCCTTTGCCGAGGAAGATCAGGATCATTCCTGCCAGGTGACGGCCGAGGAGCGGGCCCAGCTCTTCTCCTTT
>CAZUZJ010000027.1:9240-14942 GCA_964624225.1 uncultured Desulfobulbia bacterium
GGAGCGGGCCCAGCTGTTCTCCTTTCGCGCCGGCCAGCCACAATGAGTGAAAAAATGAGTGAGCACAACACAAAACCGCAGATAATCTGTATCAGCAGCGGCAAGGGCGGGGTGGGTAAAACCTCCTTCACCATCAATCTGGCTGCGGCCCTGTCCGGAAAAAAACAAAAGGTGCTGGTCATCGACGGCGACCTCGGCCTGGCCAACATTGATGTCATGCTCGGCCTCAGCGTCAATCACACCCTGCGGGAGGTGGTGGAGGTGGGACGCGACCCCCTCGAAACACTGGTCGAAATCATGCCGGGTTTCTTCGTGCTGCCGGCCAGTTCCGGGGTACCGGAAATGGCCTCGCTGTCCTATGAGGAACAGGCCTTCCTCCAGGACAGCCTGGAACGGATCATCGACAGGTTCGACTTTGTCCTGGTCGACACGGCGGCGGGAATTGGCGATTCGGTGCTCTGGTTCAACGAGTGGGCGGACACCACCTTTACCATCCTTTCTCCTGACCCGACTTCCATGACCGATGCCTACGCCTTGATGAAAGTCTTGAAAACACGCTACAACAAGAGTAATTTTCAACTGATCATCAATAATGTGAAAAGCCGGAAGGAAGGTCAGGAGGTTTTTGCCAGCATGAAGGCGGTGCTGGAAAACTTCCTCCACATCACCCCGGATTACCGGGGGGCCATCCCCCAGGACAGCGCGGTGGCCCAGGCAGTGCGGCGCCAGAAGCCCTTTCTGGTTTCCCAGCCCAGGGCCAGGGCCAGCCTGGCGATCATGGAAATCTGCAACTCGCTGCTGTCCTGAAACCAAAAAGGACAGGGGACCGTCGCCCTGCCACAAGGAATACATCATGTTCATTATCGGCAATTTTATCAGCGCTGTGGCCAGCCTCATCAACTTCATCCTGGGCGCCTACATGTGGGTCATTGTCGGCCGCGCCATCATCTCCTGGGTCAACGCCGATCCATACAATCCCATTGTTCGCTTTCTCCATGATATCACAGAACCGCTGCTGTGGCGGATTCGGCGTGTCATTCCTTTTGCCGCAGCCGGGGGGATTGATTTTTCTCCGATGATCCTTATACTTGTCATACTTTTTTTACAGAGCTTCCTCGTGCCGACCCTGCACCAACTGGCCAGATCGCTCGGATGAAGCCCTGTTTTCGATACTTAACCAGCACCCAAGGAGCCCGGGTATGTCGCTGACTGCCGAGGATATACAGACCAAACAGTTTCACGTTCGTTTTCGCGGTTTTGATGTTGAAGAGGTTGACGCCTTTCTCGAACGCATCGCCGAAAATTTCGCCCTGCTCCAGGACGAAAAGCGGCAGTTAAAAGAGCAGGTCGACAAACTGGAAATGACCATCAAGGAATTTCAATCACAGGAACGCACCTTTCAGCACGCCATCATATCGGCCCAGAAAATCGCCGATGAGATGCTGGAAAAAAGCCGCCAGGAATCCCAGGAAAGGCTTGCCGCCACCCAGGCGGAAGTCGAGCGGCTGCGGCTTGCCGGCCAGGAGGAACATGTCGCCCTGCAACGCCAGATCGAGGAGCTGCGGAAAAGCCGGGAAACCATTAAAAATGAAATGAAGGCCTATCTGCGCACCTATCTCGACCGCCTTGACCGGGACGAGCCGCTGTCCCCCCAGGGACAGGGGGTGGCGACCCTTGCCACCGGCCTGATTGCCGACAGGGAAGCCACCCCGGCCGACAGCCACAAACGGGCGGCGCATGATCCGGACGAACTCTACGAGAAAATAGATCTTCCCGATGAAGTGTCGGAGGATAGACCGCTGGCCGCCGGAAAACGATCCCGGACGGGGGAGACGGAACTCCCTGCCCAGCCGCAGGAAGATGAGGAGGAGCTGAACCAGTCACACATTCCCGATCTGGAAGGCGACATGCTCTTTTCCCTGGAGGATCCCCTGGACGACGACCATGAACCGAAGGTGGCCGTCGACCACCGCCATGATGACCCCCTGGGGGATGTCCGGGTGAAATGAGATTTCTGGAGCCGCTTTCCGGCACCGCGATCGCGCTGGCCCTGTACATCCAGCCAAAGTCGTCGAAAAATGCGGTGTGCGGGCGGCGCGGCGACGAACTGAAAATCGCCCTCACCGCCCCACCGGTGGATGGCAAAGCGAACAAGGCGGCCATTGCCTTTCTTGCCGAACTATTCGGGGTCTCGAAATCATCGGTCACCATCATCAGCGGCCTGCAGAGCCGCCACAAGCGCTGTCGGATAGAGGGAGTCGGCCCGGCTGAGGCGAAAAAAATCATCAGCACCGCGATACCGCCGGACCAAGGAGAGAGATGACTACACAGATCGGCATCCTGTCAGACACCCACCTGCTCGGCCCCGCCCCTCGTTTCCAGTGGCTGGTGGAACGCTGTTTTGCCGATGTCCCGGTCATTCTCCATGCCGGTGATCTCACCGATCTCAGTATCCTCGATGCCTTTCATGGCAAGGAGGTGCATGCCGTCCACGGCAACATGTGCCATGTCTCGGCCCGCAACCGCCTGCCTGAAAAAAAGGTGGTGGAAATCGACGGCTATACCATCGGCCTGATCCACGGCATGGGCTGGCGTCATCATGTTGAGGACCATCTTCTTCTGGAGTTTCCGGAAGTGGACTGTATTGTTTCCGGCCACACCCACCAGCCGGTCTGCCATCGCCTCTACGATATCCTCTTCATCAATCCGGGCAGTTTCACCGGAACGGGCCGCTATGGCGCGGCCGGCACCTATGCCCTGCTGGAAACAGGACCGACCCTGCACGGAAAAATTCTCCCAGTTCCCCCCTGGACTGACTAATGAACCGTGCCTCTCTTGCCGCCCTATTCATCATTCGCCCGCAGCCATGAGTGACCAGACCAGAATAACCCCGATGCTCCGCCAGTATCTGGAAATCAAGGAGCAGCATCAGGACGCCATTCTCTTTTACCGGTTGGGCGACTTCTATGAGATGTTCTTCGAGGACGCCATCACCGCCTCGCGGGTACTGGGTATCACCCTGACCTCCCGCAACAACAAGGACGATGAAAACAGGGTGCCCCTGTGCGGGGTCCCGTACCATGCCGCTTCCGGCTATCTGGCCAAGCTGGTCAACGCCGGCTTCCGGGTGGCGATCTGTGAACAGGTGGAGGATCCGAAGGAGGCCAAGGGGGTGGTGCGGCGCGAGGTGGTGCGGGTGGTCAGTCCCGGGGTGGTGACCGATGAACAGATCCTCGACGAAAAAACCAACAGGTATGTCGCTGCCATCCATCATCGCCAGGGCTGGGGACTCGGTCTGCTTGATCTCTCCACCGGCGAATTTTTCATCGCCGAGTACGACGATCCGGTCGCGCTGATTGATGAACTGAACCGTTTCACCCCCTCTGAACTGGTGCTGGCGGACGACGACGGCAACAGCGCGGCTGACGTCATAGCCCGGCTGCCCCACCTCTGCCTGACTCACCGCTCCCATTTCTCCTTTCATCGGGATACGGCCCGCGAAACCCTGCAGGAACACTTCCGCACCACCAGTCTTGCCGGCTTCGGCTGCGACCATTTCCAGGAAGGAATTTCCGCGGCCGGCGCCCTCCTCAAATATATCCAGGAAACCCAGAAAACCGATCTCTCCCACATCGAGCGCATTCAGGCCATCGAGCGTGATAACCTGCTGCTGGTGGATGACGCCTCCCGCCGCAACCTGGAACTGACCCAGACCATTATCGACGGTCGCAGGGAAGGCTCGCTGCTCGCGATTCTCGACCTGACCTGCACACCGATGGGAGCGCGCCTGCTGCGCAAAAACCTGCTTTTCCCCCTGCGCAGCACTGAAGAAATCAACCGGCGACTCGATACCGTCGCCTTTCTCGGTGAAGGTCGTGAACAGACGATGCCGCCCCTTGCCGCCCTGACCGAGGGGCAGTCAACAGCGGAAGAGGTGAGCGGTGAGGAACTGCGCAAAAAACTGCGGAACACCCTGGAGGGCATGTATGACCTGGAACGATTGAACAGCCGGGTGGTGCTGGGCAGTGCCAATGGCCGGGATCTGATTGCGCTGAAACAGTCGCTTGCCCTGCTGCCCCGTCTCAAAAAACGTGCCGCTCTGACCCGTGGTCTTCTCAGCGCGGCGAGCGGACCCCTCGATTGCCTGGAGGATATTCACGCCCTCATCGATCACGCCATCCGCGAGGACTGCCCGGTCACCCTGCGGGAAGGGAAACTGATCCGGCCCGGCTTTCATGGTGATCTCGATGAGCTGGTCTCCATCATGACCGACGGCAAAAAGCACATCCTCGCCCTGGAGGAAAAGGAGAGAATCCGTTCCGGCATCGCCAAGCTCAAGATCGGCTTCAACAAGGTTTTCGGCTATTTCATCGAGGTGAGTAAAGGGCAGCTTGCCAATGTGCCGGAGGATTACATCCGCAAGCAGACCCTGGTCAATGCCGAGCGCTTTATCACCCCGGAGTTGAAGGAGTTTGAAGGCAAGGTGCTGGGGGCAGAGGAAAAGCGGATCGAGCTCGAATACCAGCTCTTCTGCCGGATCAGGGAACAGGTGGCGGCCATGAGCTCCCGGATTCTCCAGGCTGCCTCTTTTGTCGCACAGGTCGATTTTTTCACCACCCTGGCAGAAGCGGCCAGACGTTATCACTACATCAGGCCCAGGGTGGATGACGGCGAAGAGATCATCATCCGCGAGGGACGCCACCCGGTTATCGAACGCTCCCTGCCGGCCGGTCGCTTTGTCCCCAACGACATCCATCTCGATCAGAGCAGCCGGGAGGTGCTGATCATCACCGGCCCCAATATGGCGGGCAAATCCACCGTGCTGCGTCAGACCGCGCTCATCGTTCTCATGGCGCAGATGGGCGGCTTCGTGCCGGCGGCAGCGGCCCGGATCGGTGTGGTTGATCGCATCTTTACCAGGGTGGGAGCCATGGATGATCTGCGGCGCGGCCAGTCCACCTTCATGGTGGAGATGAACGAAACCGCCAACATCTTAAACAATGCGACAGACAAAAGCCTGGTGGTCCTCGATGAAATCGGCCGGGGCACCAGCACCTTCGACGGACTGTCCATTGCCTGGGCCGTGGCCGAGGATCTGGCCAATCTGGACGGCCGGGGGGTGAAAACCATCTTCGCCACCCATTACCACGAACTGGTCGAGCTCTGCCTTACCCACAGCCGGGTTCAGAACTATCATATCGCGGTGCGGGAATGGAACGACTCCATCATCTTTCTCCATAAACTGCAACCCGGCGGGACAAGCAGAAGCTACGGCATCCAGGTGGCGGCCCTGGCCGGGGTGCCGGCCAGGGTGGTCGAACGGGCTAAGGAGCTGCTGCACAATATCGAAAAAGGCGAGTTGACCAGCGACGGGGCTCCGCGGATCGCCCCGGAAAAAAGGGGGCGCAGCCATCATCCCGGTCAGCTGACACTCTTCCCGCCGGAAGAGGATCCGATCCGCCAAAAAATCAGGGCCATCGAACCGGATCGTCTGACCCCCCTCGATGCCCTCAATCTCCTTTATGAACTGAAACGAGATGCGTGAAAAGACGGTTTTTCTCAGCATCCTCCTTCTCCTTCTTCTCCAGGGCCTTTTCCTGCCGGGCAGGGGCGGGGCGGCGCCATCCGGTGCCCTGCTCGACAAGCGCTACGACAAGGCGATGGCCTTCTACCGCACCCTTTCCTTCAACAGGGGCGACGGC
>CAZUZJ010000028.1:0-14765 GCA_964624225.1 uncultured Desulfobulbia bacterium
AAAGCGCACCGTGGTGGACGGCATCAGCCTCCAGGTGGAAACCGGCCGGGTGATCGGCATGCTCGGCCCCAACGGCGCCGACAAGACCACCTCGTTTTACACCATCGCCGGCTTTATCCGACCGGACCGGGGCAGAGTTCTGCTGGACGGCCGCGACATCACCGCCCTGCCCATCCACCAGCGGGCATTGAACGGCATCTCCTACCTGGCCCAGGAGCCGTCCATTTTCAGAAAGCTGACGGTGGAGGAAAATGTCCGCATCGTCCTCGAACCCTTAGGCATCCCCCGCCGGGAAATTGATGAGCGCATCTCCCGCCTGCTGGGAGAACTGAAACTCTCCCACCTGGCCAAAAACAGGGGGCATGGCCTGTCCGGCGGCGAACGGCGGCGGGTGGAGATCATGCGCGCCCTGGCGACAACACCCCGTTTCATTCTCCTTGATGAGCCCTTTGCCGGTATCGACCCGCTGTCGGTGGCCGATCTGCAGGTCATCATCCGGGAACTGAAACAAAAAGGACTGGGAGTGCTGATCTCCGACCACAATGTCCGCGAAACCCTCGCCGTCTGTGATTTCGCTTACATCGTCAACAACGGCAAAACCCTGACCAGCGGTGCGGCCGAGGAAATCGTCAATTGCCAGGAAGCTCGACGAATGTACCTTGGCCAGGACTTTACGATGTGATAAAAAAGAACTAAGCACCTTTTTCCGCTTGCAAAACGAAATGAAGAAACCGGCGCCCACCCGGCCGCGCAAACCAACATCAGGAACAGTGTCAGCCCATGTCCTTTCTTGAACTCAAACAGCACCTCAAGCTGGCCCAGCAGCTGGTGATGACCCCCCAGCTGCAGCAGGCGATCAAACTGCTTCAGCTCTCCCGGCTTGAACTGGCGGACACCATCCTGCAGGAAATCGAACAGAATCCCCTTCTGGAAGAGGATCTCCCCGGCAGTATGCCGGACAACGAACCCGCCCAGGAAATGGAGGCGCAAACAGAACCTGGCGCCGAAATTCTCATCGAAAAAACCGCGGAGGTCAACTTAAACGAAAACCCCTCGACCCTCGGTGAAATCGACTGGTCCGATTACTTCAACGAATATGAGAGCGCCGGCGCCTATTCGCCCCGGGAAAGCCCCGGCGAGGAACAGCCGTCCCGCTTCGACATCCTTACCCAGAAGCCGGATCTCCACAGCCATCTGAGCTGGCAGCTCAATCTTTCCGACATCAGCGACGAGGAAAAAGAAGTCGGCATGTTTGTTCTCGGCAACCTCGACCGGGACGGCTTTCTCAAGGCCAGCAACGAGGAGATCGTCGAGGGGACGGGCTGTGACCTGGCCATGGCACAGAAAATGGTTGCCACGATCCAGGAGATGGACCCTTCCGGCGTCGGCGCCCGCGATGTCAAGGAATCCCTGCTCCTGCAGCTCAAAAGACTCAATCTGGATGACTCCCTGCCGGCCAGGATCGTCCGCGACCATCTGCACTTTCTTGAAACAAAAAACTACAGCGCGATCAGCAAGGCAACCAAGCATTCCATCCAGGACGTGATCAACGCGGTCAAAATCATCATCGGCCTTGATCCGCATCCGGGCCGGGTCTATTCGGACGAGGAACCCCACTACATCCTGCCCGATGTCTTTATCCAGAAAATCGATGACGAGTATGTCATCATTTTAAACGATGAAGGCCTGCCCCGCCTCAAGATCAGCAGCTACTACAAGGAGATTCTCAAGCAGAAAAAAGGGGTGCAGGACCCGACCAAGGATTATATTCAGGAAAAGTTGAAATCCGCCGCCTGGCTGATTAAAAGCATTCAGCAACGGCAGCGCACCATCTACAAAGTGGTGGAAAGCATTCTGAAATTCCAGTACGACTTCTTCGAAAAAGGGGTTGCCTATCTCAAGCCCCTGGTGCTGCGTGACGTGGCGGAAGACATCGAGATGCACGAATCCACCATCAGCCGGGTCACCACCAACAAATATGTCCATACCCCCCAGGGGATCTTCGAGCTGAAATACTTTTTCACCTCCTCCATCGAACGTAAGGACGGCGGCGACGCCCTCTCCTCGGAGAGCATCCGGGAGCGCATCCGGCAGATCATTGCCATGGAAAAGCCGGATCACCCCTTGAGCGACAAGGACATCTCCGATGTCTTCCAGAAGGAAGGTATCCAGCTGGCCCGGCGCACCGTGGCCAAGTACCGGGAACAGCTCGGCATCCTCTCCTCGAAATTCCGTAAACGCCCAAAAATGAACTAAAATCGGATTCTCTGTGTTTCAATCTCTGACAACAGAACGCATCATTCCTGACCTGCGGGCTGCCGGCAAAAAGGACGCCCTGCAGACCCTCGCGGCCCTCGCCTCGTCCACCTGCCCGCCCTGCGGCAGCGCCGAGGAGATCTTTGCCGTGCTCTTTGAACGGGAACAGATCGGCACCACCGCCATCGGCGACGGGGTGGCGATTCCGCACGGGAAAATCCACCAGCTTGACCGCATTGAAATCTTCTTTGCCCGCAGCCCCCATGGGGTCCCCTTTGCGGCAACGGACAGCAAACCCGTCCACCTGTTCTTCGTTTTGCTGGCCCCGGTTGAATCGGCCGGGCCTTACCTGAAAACCCTGGCAACACTGGCGCGTTTCTTAAAAAGCTCCCATGTCCGCTCCCAGCTGCACAATGCCGAGTCCAGGGAAGAAATCGCCGCGATTTTCGCATCCGCCCGTGAATTCCGCTGATCTGCAGGTCGTCATCATCACCGGCCTGGCCGGCGCCGGCAAGAGTACCGCCTCCAACGCCATGGAGGACATGGGTTTCTACACCATTGACAATCTGCCCGTCTTTCTGCTGCGGGCGTTGCTGGAGCAGACCATGGCGGGCAAACTGCCCCACACGAAACTGGCCCTGATCATGGATTGCCGGGATCCCGCCTTTCTTTCCTCCTTCGGACCGGTGGTCAAGCAGCTTCCCGCCGACATCGCTCTCGACATCCTCTTTCTCGACTGCGCGGAAGAAACCCTGCTGCGCCGCTTCAGCCAGCTCCGCCGCCAGCATCCCCTGGCCGCCGGCCGCCCCATCAGGGCGGCAATCACCTTGGAAAAGGAACGGTTGCAGCCCCTGCAGCAACTGGCCAGTCGGATCATCGACACCACCTCTCTCAATCCAAACCAGCTGGCCGGCCAGCTCCGTCGCTGTTACGGAGGAGAGACCGACACCCGCCTGGCCGTCAATCTGATGTCCTTCGGCTTCAAGCATGGCGCCCCGCCGGAAACCGATCTGCTCTGGGATGTGCGTTTTCTCCCCAACCCATACTGGATTCCGGAGCTTAAACCCCACACCGGCCTTGAAGAGCAGGTCGCGACCTATGTCCTTGTCAACGATGTTGCCTCCCGTTTTTTCGCCCTGCTGGAACCGCTGCTCACCTTTCTTGTCTCCGAATATACCAGGGAAGGCAAGGCCCAGCTCACCATCGCCATCGGCTGCACCGGCGGCCGGCACCGCTCCGTGGCGGTCACCGAGAAACTCAAGGCCCTGCTTGGCGGGCTGAACGTGACGCTCTTCGTCTCCCACCGGGATATCGGCAAGGCGTGAGCCGACCGTCTCCTCCGCCCCTTCCTCTCCCGGCTCCACCGGGAAAAACTCTTGCGAACCCTTTGCCCTTCGGAGTAAGGTAGCGGGCGATTCCGGCAACGCCCGTTCATCATGCACTCCCCCTTTTACCCAGGATCTTCCTGGCAGGTTTCAGGATAATGGCCATGAACAGAAAAACCCTTTGTTTTCGCCTCCTCGTCGTCCTCCTTGCCCTGTTCTCCCTCTCCGCCACCTGTTTGGCAGCAGAGAACGCCGCGCGCAAAACGATTGCCCTGTTGCCCCTGCAAACCACCTCCGCCGGCCGGGACATCTCCTATCTGCAAACCGGCATCCGCAGCATGCTGACCAGCCGGCTGGCAACCAATGCCGCGGTCGACATGGTCGATCAGCAGAAGGTGGACCAGGAAGCGGCCGCCGGTCCCTTTACCGGACCTGACCAGGCAATCGCCGTCGGCCGGGCGGTGGGGGCCGATTTCGTCCTGGCCGCCAGCCTGACCGCCATCGGCAACAGCCTGAGCCTGGACGCCAAGCTCTATCCGGTCAGCAGCCAGGGCCAGGTCGAGACCTTTTATGCCTCCGCGCCGGGCGAGGATGACATCATCACCGCGGTGGACAGCCTCTCCTGGGACATTGCCGAAAAATCCTTCGGCAAGAAGCGGCCGGCAACTGCCTTTACCCAGCAGGCCCCGGCCCAGCCACCGGCCGCGACCGGTGAGCAGGCCATCCAGGCCCCGGCCCTGCCCACCGGGCACCCCCAGGGTGACAACCCGGCCTACATGACCGCCCATCCGGACCGGCCGTTCATGGCCAATCGCGGCGGCGGCATGGGTCCGGCGCCGATCATGTTCCCCTCCGCCATGACCGGCCCCTTCGGCTTCAACAAGACACAGAATCTCAACTACTCCATGCAGGGCCTTGATGTCGCAGACATCGACGGCGACGGCCAGCTCGATGTCGCCATCGCCGAAATCGACAAGGTGACGGTCTATCACCTCATCAACAATCGGCTGGTGCCCTTTGGGGAAATTCCATCCCGAACCGGCGCCCGGATCATCTCCCTCGATCTGGCCGATCTCGATAACAACGGCAAGGCAGAGGTCTATGTCACCGCCATCGACTGGATCACCCCGGAATCCCTGGGCGCGGAATGGCAGGGCAAGGAGTTCTCCTATCTCTTCAAGAACGAGCGCTGGTATGTGCGTCCCCTTTCCGTCCCTGGCCCCGGGCTGGTGCTGGCCGGCCAGCGGCCCGCCGTTGATGCGGCCTTTGCCCCCGGCATCTACCAGCTTCGGGTGGCGGACCGCATTCTCCAGCAGCAGGAAAAACTGCCGGTGCCCGATTCCGTTAACCTCTATGATTTTTCCCTGGCCGATCTTGACGGCGACGGCAAAAGCGAGGTCATCGCCCTCGACGAGTCCGACAAGCTCGTAGTCATGCAGGGCGGCGGCAAGGTGCTGTGGAAAAGCGACGAAACCTTCGGCGGCAGTCTCCGTTATGTCGGCGGCGACAATCCCCGGGCCCAGGCCAGTCGGGATTATCAGGAAACCCGCACCAAGGATCGTCGGTACATCCATACCCGCATCGTCGTCGAGGACATCAATCAAGATAATGTGCCGGACATCATCATCAACAAAAACCTCTCCACCGCCTCCCGGGTCCTGAAAAATCTGAAAAACTACCCGAGCGGCGAAATGCATGCCCTGACCTGGAACGGTATCGGCCTGACCGAACTGTGGCGGACCCGCAAGATCGACGGCTATATCGCCGCCTATCAGTTCACCATGGACAAAGAGCAGGACAACCGCGCCACCCTCTTTGTCGGTACCGTGCTCAACAGCGGCTGGAGCGACATCTTTTCCGCCAAAGACAGCACCATGCTGATCTACCCCCTCGACCTGGCCAAGATGAAACAGCAGATGGAAGAGGTTCCCCAGGGCTACCAGTACATGGGACAGTAGAATGACAGGCATGACGCACCTGCACCGGCTGCGCACCCTGGTGCAGGGCGCCTTTCTCCTCTTCTGTCTCTTTGCCGGCTATCGCTTTTACCACTTTTTTCTCTGGGCCACGGCAAACGCGGAGTACACGCCACGGCCTCCCTCGGTGGAGGCCTTTCTCCCCATCGCCGCCCTGATGGGGCTTAAACAGCTCGTCATGACCGGCATCTACGACCCAATCCACCCAGCCGGGCTGACCATCTTTCTTGCCGCTCTGACCCTGGCCCTGTTGCTCCGCAAGGGTTTCTGCGGCTGGATCTGTCCGGTGGGCTGCGCCTCGGAGCTGGTTGGCGGTTTCGGCCGTCGGCTCCGCGCCCTGCTTTCCCGCAGCCGCACCCGCCCCTGGCTGCCGCCGCGAGCGGTTGACCTGCTTCTCCTTTCCCTCAAATACCTGCTGCTTCTTTTCTTTCTCTACGCCATCGCCTGGAAGATGGACATCACCAGTCTGCAGCGCTTTGCCCGCTCCCCCTACAATCTGTCGGCGGATGCCCGCATGCTCCTCTTTTTCCTCCAGCCCTCCGGACTCGCCGCCGCCATCATGATCTCCCTGGTGCTGGTCTCCCTCTTCTGGCGCAATTTCTGGTGCCGCTATCTCTGCCCCTACGGCGGCCTGCTCGGCCTTGTCGCCCTCTTCTCGCCTCTGGCGGTCAAACGCGCGGCCGCCGCCTGCATCGACTGCAAAAAGTGCGAAAAGGCCTGCCCGGCCTCGATCCGGGTGGCGGAGAAAGAGGTGATCCGCAGTCCGGAATGCATCGGCTGCCTGGAGTGCGTCGCGGTCTGCCCGCAGAAGGATTGCCTGCATCTCATCGCCGGGCCGGGGAAAAAACTGCCGCCGCTCGTGCTGCCCCTGCTTGTTCTCGTCCTTTTCTTCACCTTCTGGGCCGTGGCCCTGATCACAGGCCACTGGCACAGCGCCGTGCCGGATCAGGCCTTTCAAACCTATTACCGGATGATCGGCCGCTGAGGTCGCCGCTTCTCAAAAAGCCAAAACAGATAGGGTCAGGTCTGCCACTGACCCAGTCAATCTTCACCATCCTCCCCCTCTCTCCCGCTTTTCCTGCAGCGAGGTGCCGGTAATCGCTGATGGTGAAAAAATATCCCCCACCGCCATCCTGGAAAGACATTTTCTCTCTGCCCAAATTTGTGATACAACAGTGATAATAACCGTAACGTGAAAGGCAAGGAGGAGCATCGTCATGCAGTGTCCGAAGTGCGGCTGTCAACAGTCCGGCAGTAATAGCGAATGCGAAAAATGCGGGATCATATTCGCAAAATTCCGTGAGCGCCAGGAGGCCATGGCGACCAAAACAAACGCTGAAGCGGGAAAAAACAGACTCTCACAGGGAGCAGGCTGGAAGGTGGTGCTTGCCGTCTTTCTTCTTGCCGGCATCGGCCTCGGCAGTTACTGGCTGGGCACCCGCCAGGGGGGTGAGCACGACGCGGACATCGACCGGCAGTCGACATTTTCCACCGAAAGCCCGGCACCACCCCCCCGGCCGGTGACTGAGCGGATGGCAGGAAAAACGTCGTCGCCATCGGCGGCCCCAAATGCATTTGGACTCGGGCAGCAGCTCAACGAGCAGTTTCCGGCCAGCAACGCCATCGAAGCGGCCAGAAATGCCACTGTTTTTATCAAAAGTCCCTGGGGAAGCGGGTCCGGCTTCTTTATCGATGATCAGGGCCATGTGATCACCAACAAGCATGTGATCGAGGTGGATAAGAAAATCGTGGCAGACACCCAGCAGAAAAGAGACCGTCTTGCCGCCGACATCAAGGCCGCCCAGGACCATCTCAATTACCTGCGCAAAAACATTCCCCTGGTCAGGGACAAGGAGCTTGTTGACCAGATCAGACGCCAGATCCAGGTGCGGGATGAGGAGATCGCGCAGGCGCAAGCAATCCTGTTGCAACTGGAGGAACAGCTGCAGGCCTATCAGCAGTCTTCTTCCGACAATCTCCGGGTGATCCTGATCGACGGCAGCGAACATCAGGTCAGCAGCGTAAACCCGAGCAGCAAGCACGATCTCGCCCTGCTTTCCCTTTTAACGGTCGACACCCCCGCCATCGCCGTCTCCCCTGCCGCGCTGCAGATGAAACAGGGGGATAAGGTCTACACCATCGGCAATCCCGCCGGGTTGACCCACACCGTCACCGCCGGCATCATTTCCGGCTATCGGAAATATAACGACAATCTGGTCATTCAGACCGATGCCCCCATCAATCCGGGTAACTCGGGCGGCCCGCTCATCGATTCCCTGGGCAGGGTGATTGGGGTCAATACCGCCATTTTGCGGGAAACCGAAGGAATCGGTTTTGCCATACCCATCACCGATGTTCTGGATGATTTTTCATTTTATATCCAGCGCCCTGAGTAATCCCGACTGACGCAGGACCTTCTTCCCCTTCTTGCGAACTCTGCCGGCAGTCATTGCTTCGTCCTTTATCACCCATCACATAACTGTTGCCAAACCTGCGCCATCGGCTATGGTGTTCCTGACAACGCCCACGAACACATAACCGTTTGAGGGAGGCACAGAACAGCCATGGGCAACCAGCATCTGGTCGTTGACCGCTATCTCTGGTTCGACGAAGAAATCCGTCGCAACAATTTCCCCAATGCCCGGCAATTGGCGGAACGCTACGAAATATCCGAGCGCACCGCCCAGCGCACCATCGCCCGCCTGCGGGATCATCTTGGCGCTCCTCTGCTTTACAACCAGCGCCGCCGCGGGTATTTCTATGACGCGGCCTTCACCCTCCCCGATCTACCGATCAGCCAGGAAGAACTGCTCGCCATCCTGCTGGCCCGCAAGCTGCTGACCGCCACCGACAGCGGTTTCATCGGCCAGGCCATCCAGCGTTTCGGTCGCAAGCTCTTTCGCAGCAGCCGCGAGATCGGCATTGACGAAGCGCGTATCAGCCGCTGTTTTTCCGCCGTCTGGCATGGCCATTCACCCGGCCAGGCCGCCGTGTTCCGAACCGTTTCCCGCTCCCTGCTCACTGATCGCCAGCTCACCTTCACCTACCATTCGCCACAACAAACCGATTCCGTTCGCCGCACGGTGGAACCACACCACCTCCAGCATTACATGGGCAGTTGGGTGCTGCTCGCCTGGTGCACCCTCCGGCAGGACTGGCGCCACTTTTATCTTGCCCGCATGGACGGGGTGACGGTCGCCGAGCAGCAGTTTGCCCGCCGTCCGGCTTCGAGCTGGCGCCATCTGCTCGACACGAGTTTCGGCATCTTCCAGGGCACCGAAATTTTCCCCGTGGTCATCCGTTTTTCCCCCACCATGTCCCGCTGGGTCCGGCAACAGACCTGGCACCCGGCCCAGGAAACACGGGAAAACCCGGACGGCTCCCTTATTCTGACCCTGCCTGCCGCTGATCTCCGCGAGATCAAGATGAAAATCCTGCAATTCGGCCCCGCAGCCGAGGCCCTGGCGCCGGTTGCGTTGC
Source organism: uncultured Desulfobulbia bacterium (assembly GCA_964624225.1). Lineage (GTDB taxonomy): Bacteria > Desulfobacterota > Desulfobulbia > Desulfobulbales > SURF-16 > DB1. Next base: position 9,038 of record CAZUZJ010000028.1, read on the forward strand.
GCGAACTGCTCCGGCAGGAGGCGGAACAGCTGGGAGCGTTGTATGCCCAAACGGACACATGAAAAAAAATCTCGAAAAAATTTCTACCCCGACACTGCCTGTCGGGGGTGGTGTGGTAGGATCGGATGCAAGGAAAAAAAAGAGAGGTATGCCGTCCGCTTTCGCCGGGCGCGCGGGGTGGGTTTTCAGCAAGACAAGGAGGTCAACGTGGTGAGTTATCATGATTTCGATTCGCTGTTTCAACATCTTACGGGAAACTTGCCATTTCCCTGGCAACGACAACTCTATCGGGAATTTCTCGACAACGACTTTCGCCAATCCTGTCCCATCCCGACCGGTCTCGGTAAAACTTCTATTATCGCAATTTGGCTTCTTGCCTTGGCCCATCGCATTGGCAATGACACACATTCCGATTTTCCCCGCCGTCTCGTGTATGTTGTCAATCGGCGCACCGTCGTCGACCAGTCCACCCGCGAAACAGAAAAAATACGGGAAGCGTTGAGAGGGCTGGCCCTTCAGGAAATCGCCGAATCTTTGCGGTCTGTCCAAGTCCGGGACACTGGTTTGCCTTTTGCCGCAAGCACTCTGCGCGGGCAATTCGCGGACAATGCCGAATGGCGAGATGATCCGGCCCGACCCGCTGTCATTATTGGCACCGTAGACATGATCGGTAGTCGTTTGCTGTTCTCGGGTTACGGTTGCGGATTCAAGAGCCGCCCTCTTCATGCGGGGTTTCTCGGCCAAAATACCCTGGTGATCCATGACGAGGCCCATCTTGAACCCGCGTTTCAGATCCTGCTCAAATCTATTGAAAAAGAACAGCGTCGTTGCCGTGAATTCGGCAAATTTCGAATTATGGAGCTGTCCGCCACCTCGCGTTCCGCTCCAGAAAACGGGGAATCCCTGTTTTCGGATAAAGACCGAGAACATCATGAGGTCCGGAAACGTATCGAAGCAAGGAAAGGGATCGTTTTTCATCAGGTTGATGACGAAAGAAAGATGGTGAACGAGGTGGTGAAACTTGCCAGAGAGTACGAAGGAAGCGGGCAGGCAATCTTGATTTTTTTGCGCAAGCTCGAAAATGTCAAAGAGGTGGCCGCTGCGCTCGGCAAGAATCCTGGAAATGAGCAGGTGGCGACATTGACCGGAACTCTGCGGGGCAGGGAGCGCGACGCCTTGGCCAGGGATAACCCTGTCTTTGCTCGGTTCCTGCGCAACCCGGAGACCAACCCTCAGCCGACCGTGTATCTTGTATGCACCTCGGCCGGAGAGGTGGGGGTAAACATCTCAGCCGATCACCTGATCTGCGATTTGACGCCATTGGACAGCATGATCCAGCGTTTTGGCCGGGCAAACCGCTTTGGCGACGGTGATGCCTGTATCGATATCGTTCACTGTAAATACGGCAAGGCGGCGGAGTCGAAAAAGGAAGAGCCAACACCACCTGAAGATGATGCCCAAACGACTGCGGACTCAAATACGCCTGACGTTTCGACCGCTGCTGAGGAAACCAAGAAAAAAGGGAAAGCTTCGACGCCGTTCGATCAGGCATGTGAACAAACGTTTTTGTTGTTGCAGAACCTCCCGAAACGCTGGGACCAATGCCATGACGCAAGCCCATCGGCCCTGGCCGGCATTCCTGCCGCCGAAAGGCAGGTCGCCTTCACCCCGTCTCCGGTCATCCTGCCGGCGACCGATATTCTTTTCGATGCCTGGGCGTTGACCTCCATCCGCCGGAAATTGCCAGGACGTCCGCCCGTGGCCGACTGGCTGCATGGCGTTGCGGAATGGGAGCCGCCCGAAACCCATGTCGCCTGGCGCGAAGAGGTTTCCTTGATGACTACTGAAATGTTGGAAACGTACCATCCCGAGGATCTGCTCGAAGACTATCCGCTCAAGCCCCACGAAATGCTGCGGGATCAAACAACTCGGGTGCGTACCGAGCTTGAAAAGATTGCTGGTAGAGCCCCCGAAGAGTCTGTGTGGCTCATTGCCCCCGATGACGCAGTCACGGTCTTCACCCTTCAAACACTGGTGGAGAAGGACAAACAAAAGAAGCCTATGATAAGCCTTGCCGGGTGCACCATGCTGTTGCCCCCCCAGGCCGGAGGATTAAACAAAGGCTTTTTTGACGGAGAAAAAAAATATAGCGAGGCCGAGCGCGACAACTACGACATTTCCGACAAATGGCTTGACGAGTCAGGCGCCGCACGGCGTTGCCGCATACGCGGAGATGATGACCAGAAACCGCCCATTGGAATGCGTCTGATCCGGCGTATCGATTTGCGAATGGATTCGGATGAGGATGCAGAGGAAATGAATTCATTCGGCCATCGCTCCTGGTACTGGTATGTTCGGCCCCGTTTTGCCGATGACGACGGCTCGAGAACGGCGCGGGTCGAGCAAACTCTTTCCAGCCATCTTCGAGCCGCCGGGGATTTCGCCAAACGGCTGGTTGCGAAACTTGGGTTGGGCGAAACCGAAGCCCTGGCGGTAATGCTGGCCGCCCGCTGGCATGACTGCGGGAAAGACCGCTTGATCTGGCAACGGTCCATCGGCAATCACAAGTACCCTGCCCGAGTGCTCGCCAAATCCGGAAAAGGAATGCGGCCACTCGATCTCACCGGCTATCGCCATGAACTTGGGTCACTGACAGATGTCGCCAATTTTTCAGAATTCAAGGGCCTATCCCATGAAGCACAAGAACTCGTTCTCCACCTGATCGGAGCGCATCATGGCCGGGCGCGGCCACATTTTTCCGAGCACGAGGCATTTGACCACAAGGGACGGGAAGCGGATGTCGTCGAAACCGTTCGCAAGGTCCACCGCCGTTTTGCCTTGCTCCAACGCAAGTACGGCCGCTGGGGGCTTGCATATCTCGAATCCCTGGTTCGCGCCGCCGACATCATGGCGTCTCAGGCAGACAATGGAGACGAATCAGGGGAGCCATCGAATGCGCCTGGTCAAGGGGGTGATCAATGAACCAGATATCAGAGCCGCAAATTCGCGTCCGCGTCGATCCGACCAACCCCGGCCAGTTCTTTGCCTGCTGCGGCCTGCTGGAGCTGGCCGACCGGCTTTGGGATGGGGCGGAGGGGTGGTTTGAACAAGCAGGATTTGTTTTCGTTTTACGGGCTCGCAGAGCTGACTTCACGGATAAATATACCCCGGCTGGGTTCCTGGACGAGATTGCCAGGTGCCGTCTGACCAATACCATGACAGAATTTCAGCTCAAGCGGCACGATGAGTTATCCTCAATGACGAAGAAGGATAGAGAAGCAAACCCCGCTTTTGAAGCAGAGAAAAAGGCGCTTGATAAACTTTGGCGCGAAGTACCGGTCATTCTGCATGCCCCCTTCAATTTACTCGTGGACTGGTTTACTGACGAACGTGCGGGGGGTGATGCGTTTAAAACATGGGCCGGCCAGCAGTCTGTTATCGACATTGCAAAGGGAATGAAGGCTTCGCTTGAAGCCAGCGACTTGCGCATGGGCCATCCCATGGATTGGTTGAACAGACGTTTGTTGTGCGCCTCCCTAACATTCAATTTCGATTCCGACCTCGGAGGGTTAGGGTCCGACCGGGATATAGGATTCAGTTTTGATCCGCTAAAAAGCATAAAAGTTCAAGCACGCCCTTTTCTTGAATTTTTTGCATTCGTGGGCTTGCAACGGTTTCGCCCCATAAGGATTAACGCGGAGAATCGTTTTCGCTTTTTTCTCTGGTTTGATCCTCTTGTGCCGGAAGTTGCCACAACCGCCGCCTGCGGCCTTCTTGCCGCATCTCGTCAAAAGATATTCGAATTTCGACTTCTTTATCGCACCAAATACCTGAAGAGCTTTCTTCCCGCAACCCCAATTGAAAGGAGCTGACTATGAACGAAGACGTAAAAAAGTTTGATGCCTGGTTGGATGACTCGGGACCCGCCGCTTTGGTAGTTCGTGAGCACCTGATGCCAGTGGAAGGTCACGATGGAGTTTTATTCCCGGCGACCTTTGCCGCCAGCAAGGACAAGACCTTTAAGGGTGGTTACAACATAGATGCATTCCCGGACGGCACCAATATCTGCTTGATCGACAGCGTAGGTTCCCAGGCGAACAGGATTGAGCCCTTGTTCATGGGGAAAAAGTACGCCGGACTTGTGCCGCAGATTGTGGTCAAGGCAGGCAACAAAAAGATAAACCTTCTCGATGCTGGGCATCGGGCGGGAGATGCCATCGTTCGCTGTTCAAGTTTGCAAAAAGAACTGGAGAACGCATTTAAGGAAGTCATAAACGGCAATGGAGAATTTCTCGCCAAGCTCGCACCCACATCGCTGGTATTTGGTGCCTGGGACTCACGGGAAACCCAAGCCAAGCTTCCTCGGCTAATCGACTCAAAAATTCGCGCCTATAATGTCCGCGAGTTGAAAAGATCTGCTCAGTACATTCCTGCTGCTGAGTATGTGAAGGATAATTTATTGCCTGAACCGAAAGAGGAGAAAGAAAAGGATGCCTATTCAGAGCGGGGATTCATCCATGTTCCTGCCACAGGCACCCACGGAGGCGTAATCGCCACTGGCGGTGTCCGCCGTGACGCCACGCTCCATCTTGCCGCCCTGCGTCTGCTTACCGCAGGAGAGAATACTGAGAAAACGCTTGTCTTGCGTCGTTACATTTTCGGTCTCGCCCTGACCGCGTTCACCTTCCCACCATCTGGGTACCTGCGGCAAGGCTGCAACCTTGTTCTTGACCCCGATAAGCCTTGCGAATTCAAAATAGTTTTCCACGATGGACGTAGAGAGGATGCCACCGTGAAACATGACGATGCCCTGGAATATGCAAAGGCAGCGGCCAAGGCCTTTATCGATCCCGACCGCTCAATAAATTTCAAGGACGGTATCGATCGGGAGGTGGAGTTTGATCCGGAATTAGCGAAGCATGATTTAGGTAAAAATGAAAAGGGCGAGACAAAGAAGAAAGCGAAAGGGAAATAGGAGGACGCCATGACCTCATATTTCACCCTTTCAATTCACTTCCTCGATTCACGTTTCCACGGGCGTAGAGAAGGCGGCGCACCGGAGTGGCCTCCGTCGCCGCTTCGGCTGTTTCAGGCGTTGGTTTGCTCTGCGGCACACATGGATAAAGGGCAGTTGAGCTTACCAGCCAAGGAGGCATTAAAGTGGCTGGAACGAAACTCGGCGGATTCGCCACCGGTCATTTTTGCGCCATCTTCTTTTTCACCTGGCATAGAAGCCCCCGGTTACTGTCTTTCTGTGCCCAATAACGCCATGGACATTGTCGCCAGTGCCTGGTGTAGGGGGAACTATTCGAATTCAGGTGACGCGAGTCCAGCAACGCACCGCACTTTAAAGGCTGTGAGGCCTACCCATCTACTCGGCGATAATACTGTCCATTATTTATGGCCCTTACCTGATCCGCCTTCCTCCGAAGATCATGCTCATCTCAATAACCTCAAGGAGATTGCCCGCAGGATCACGGCGTTGGGGCGGGGCATCGATATGGCGGTGGGCCAAGGGTCTATCCTTTCGGAAGCCGAGGTCCACTCGCTATCCGGCGAACGTTGGCTGCCGGGAGGAAAAGGTTACAGCGACGGTTTGCGGGTACCAATCAATGGCACGCTGGATGACCTGATGAACCGGCACGAGGGGTTTCTCAATCGTCTGGCGGATGACGTTTTTACCCCGCCCCCCACGCTCTCGGTTTATGACAAGGTTGAATACCGGCGG